>DATJRE010000399.1:0-10047 GCA_035505095.1 Bryobacteraceae bacterium
GACATTCTGGAACTTTGCCGGGCCGATTCGGAATGTGCGCGCGTGTAACCTTCCCGAAAGGGTTAACGCCCCTTGCAAGAGAGAAAGGCAAAGCCAAGGGAGACCATGAATTTGCGCGGGATCATTGTGTTCGGGATAACCGTGGGTCTGGCGGCCACGATGCTGGCGCAGGCTCAGCCGGCTTCGTCGGCCTCGCTGCGGGTGTCCGGCACGGTCACCGCCGTCGATGCCGCCAATCATCACCTATCGATTAAGTCCGACAAAGGCGAGGCAATGACGGTCGAGACCAGCGAGCGGACCGCTGTTCTACGCGCTCCGGCGGGTGAGCCCGACCCCAAGAAGTGGACCCGGATCGCTGCATCCGACCTGGCTACCGGCGATCGTGTCGTGGCGTTCAGCAAGACGCCCATTACGGGCAACGAGGTGGCCGCCAGCACGATCGTGGTGATGAGTAAGGCGGATGTCGCCAAGGAACACGAGGAAGAGCAGGAAGACTGGAAGAAGCGCGGCACCACCGGCAATGTCACCGCCATTGATGCAGCGGCTAAGACCGTGACCTTGAAAGTAGGTTCGCGGACGCTCACCGTAAAAATGTCGGACAAGACCGACTACCATGCCTATTCCCTCGATTCGGCCCGGTTCAGCGATGCCAGCCCCAGCGATTTCGCGGCCATTAAGCCGGGTGACCAGATGCGGGTACTGGGCAACAAGAGTGCCGATGGGACCAGCGTAGAGGCCGAGAAAGTGGTCTTTGGCGCTTTCCGCCAGCTTGCCGCGACGGTGGTTTCGATCAACGCGGCGGCCGGGGAAATTAGCGTAAAGGACCTGGCCAACCCGAACAAGAAAGCTCCGCCCCTGACGATTAAGGTCAACTCCGACTCGGTGATGAGGAAGCTGTCTCCCATGATGGCCCAAATGCTGGCCCGGCGGTACGCACCGGGCGCCCAGCAGGGCGGCGAGGGCGGCGGCATGCGGCGGGGCGGGGAAGGCCGTGGCGCCGGAGGCCCGGGCGGGCGGGGCGGGCGCGGCGGCGACATCGGCCAAATGATCGACAACCTGCCGGCTATGCAACTCAGCGAACTCAAGCCGGGCGATGCGATCATGGTCACCACGACCAAGGGAAGCGATCCTTCCCGCGTTACCGCAACCATGTTGCTGGCGGGCGTGGAGCCGCTTCTGACGGCTTCGCCCAACTCGACGCGCGACATCATGAGTGGCTGGAACCTCGGCGGCGGTGGAGGCGGCGAGGGGCAGTAGACGCCTGGCAGTCCGAACGAAATCCACAGACAAAGGGGAGTGACCACAGAGGAAGTATGTTCAATTTGAGAAGGAACTGTTTCTTGCTTCTGGCAGCCGCGCTAATGCTATCGAGCGCGCCGGCCCAACAGACGACCGGCACGCTGAAGGGCGTACTGACGGACGATTCCGGCGCGGTGATCCCAGCAGCATCGGTGGGCCTCACCAGCCCTGCCGGCGCCTCCAAAACGGCCCAGTCTCAGGCCGATGGCTCTTATAGCTTCGTGGGCCTGGCGCCCGGCCAGTACACCGTCCACGTGGCCTTCCCCGGTTTTAAGGCGTTCGACAAGACCGTCTCGGTGGATGCCGGCAGCGTGCTCCAACTGCCCATCCAGATGTCCATCAACGTGGAAAAGCAACAGGTCACCGTGCAGGGCGAGGCGGGGCCGAGCGTGAGCGTGGAACCCGACAACAACGCTACCGCCCTGGTGATCAAGGGGGACGACCTGGCATCGCTGCCGGACGACCCGGACGACCTGTCGGACGCGCTGCAAGCCCTGGCGGGTCCCGGTGCGGGACCCAATGGCGGGCAGATCTACATCGACGGTTTCTCGGGCGGCCAACTTCCGCCCAAGGAATCCATCCGCGAGATTCGCATCAACCAGAACCCGTTTTCGGCAGAATACGACCGGCTGGGATTCGGCCGCATTGAGATTCTGACCCGGCCGGGGTCGGACCGCTATCGCGGGTCGGTCTATTTCAACGATCAGAACGGGGTATTCGATTCACGCAATCCGTTCGCCGCCAATAAGCCCAATTTCTCGAACGAGAATTTCGGGGGCAATGTGGGCGGCCCGCTGGGCAAAAAGACGTCGTTCTTCCTGGATGTGCAGCGGCGCGATATACAAAATAACGCCATTACCAATGCGTTCTACGTGGACCCGACAACCTTCGATGTGACGCATGTGACGACGGCACTGGTGACCCCGACGTACAACCTGACAGTGTCGCCGCGAATTGATTATGCGATCAGCACGAACAACACGTTGACGGTGCGGTTCGAAGAGCGGCTCAACTCGGCGGACAACCAGGGATTGGGACATAACGTCCTGCCGCCGGGATTTCTGGCGCCGGACGGCTTTACAAACTCCGAGGCTTACAACACCACCGGTAACGCGCAGAACCTGATGGTTACCGAGACGTCAATCCTGAATCCCAAGGTGGTCAATGAGACGCGTTTCCAGTTTACCCGGAACTATACCGACGCCCTAGGCAACCTGCTGCCGAGTATTAACGTAGCGGGTGAATTCACCACCGGCGGCAATGGCATAGGGAACAGGTACGACATCGGGAAGCACTTGGAGCTGCAAAACAACACTTCCATCTCGCACACGACCCACACGATCCGTTTCGGCGTGCGCACGCGGCGAGACTCGGACCAGAACGAGAATCCCGCGGGGTTCAACGGAGCGTACACTTTTACCGGCGGCAACGAACCGGTGTTGGGCGCCGGCAACGAGATCCTTACGGATTCCAACGGCAACCCGCTGCTCGAAACGCTCACGTCGCTACAGCAGTACCAGCGCCAACTTCAGTTGCAGCAGGCGGGCTACACGGAAGCCGAGATCCAGCAGTTGGGCGGCGGGCCGCACAGCTACACGGTGCAGTCGGGGCTGTCTTATATCAGCATGGACCGCTGGGATGTGGCTCCCTTCGTGCAGGACGACTGGCGGGCCAAGTCCAATCTGACCATCAGTCTGGGGTTGCGGTATGAAACCCAAACCTTGATTCACGACTACCGGGATTGGGCCCCGCGCCTGGGATTCGCGTGGGCACCGGGGAGTGCCAAGAATGGGCGCCAGAAGACGGTCATCCGCGGCGGCGCGGGCATCTTCTACGATCGCATTAACCCGGAATTCACTCCTTTTGAAAACGCCATTCTGAACAACGGCGTTAACCAGCTCGAATACACCGTAACCAACCCGACGTTCTATCCGAACATTCCGCTGGTTTCGACTTTGAATCCCGGCCAGAATACCATCAATATCGTGTCCCCGAATCTGCGCGCCGATTACAGCGTGCAATCGGCCATCGGGGTGGAGCGGCAGTTGCCCCGGAACAGCACGGTTTCGGTAACCTACACCAACACGCATATGGAACACCTGGGGCAGACGGTGCCGATCAACACTCCTCTACCGGGCACTTACAACCCTTTGCTTCCTTTGAGCGCCACCAACGGAGTATTCCCTTATGGATACAACGCCGGGGAGATTTTTGAATTGGAATCCGGCGGCATTCTGCGGCAGAACATTCTCATGATCAATTACAATACGCGGTTCAGCCGGCGGGTGTCCCTGCAGGGGAATTACTCTTACACCAGGGCTAAGGATCTGCCTTCCACTCCGACCGATCCTTACGACTTCATGCAGGATTACGGAACCTCCAACCTGGACCGGCGCAATAACTTCACTACCATCGGCAACATCCAGGGTCTGTGGGGCTTGAACTTCTCGCCATTTATTACGATGCGTTCGGGCGCGCCGTATGACGTACTGGTGGGCGAGGATCTTTATGGCGACACCTACACCAACGCGCGCGCGGCGTTCGCTCCGGCGGGATCGACTTGTGGAGTAAACGGGGTGGTCTGCACTTCCCTGGGCAACTTCACCACCAATTATAATGTCGCCGATCCCCAGAATCTGGTACCGCGGAATTACCTCAGGATGGCGGGCATGTTCTCGCTCAACGTGCGCGTTTATAAGGTGTTTGGATTCGGCGAGCCGCGTAGCACCAGCGGTCCCTCGCAGGGCGATATGGGCGGCGGACCGGGCGGTGGCCGCGGCGGCGGTGGTGGTGGTGGCTTCGGCGGACCGGGCGGCGGTGGCGGCGGGCCCCGTGGCGGCGGTGGCGGGGGCGGAATGCGCATGGGACCCGGCGGCGGCGGTGGCGGCCGCGGTGGGTTCGGTGGCGCGACCACCAACCATCGCTATAACGTGACGCTGTCGGCAAACATCACGAATATTCTCAACCACGATAACCCCGGCGGTTACCAGGGCGTGCTGACGTCGAACCAGTTTGGCGAGGCGACCAGTGTAAACACCGGCTACGGTGGCGGCTTCTCGGGCGCCGGCGGCGGATCCACGGCCAATAACCGCCGTATCGAGCTGTCGCTGCGATTTACCTTCTAAACCGGACGCAAATCCGGGGGTGCAATGGGACGGGCTGCTGCCGAAAGGTGGCGGCCCGCTTCTGTTTTTACGGAGTCGCGGCCGGCGCTTGCCCTCAGCGCGGGCGGAGGCGGCCGAAAGAGAACGAGGTTTCCAGCACGCGGCCACGGCCATCCACCAGGGCGGTAGCGACGAACGCGGGCGCTTCGGGAGATCCGAAGCGCAGGTCCATCACCTGCACCTGCCGGGTGTCCTCCAGATCGGGACTCGGCGAAACGCTCCACAGCGGAAACTGCGCGAACTGAAGAAATTGCTGGAAGACAGGGGTACGCCGGGCGGCGTCGATGGCGGGATCGGGATCGGGCTTGTGGAAGATGGTGGCGGCGGTCGGATCGAACTCGGCGGCCAGGCTGAAATCCTCCACGGCGTAGAAGTCGTTGGTTTCCACCACACCGCGCCAGCGCCAGGGGCTGGCGGGACTGGGCGCGGCCAGCACGCGGAGGGGGTCGGCGCCCTGATAGATCCGGGAATCCAATTCGGCGGCTGCGCGGGCATGCAGAGCACCGCGCGCACCGTTATAAAGCAGCAGGAAGGCCAGCCCGAAACAGGCCCACCCCCGGCCGTAGCTGCGCGAGCGGTTAGCCGAGGAGGTGATTTCCGACCCTACCAGCCGGCCAATATAGGGCGCGGCCACTGCCAGCAGCAGGGCGGCCCAGATCCACAGGTCGACGACGCTGGTGAGATCCAGGTGGAACCAGCGCGAGGAAAACGGCAGCAGCAGGCGCACGCCGTAGACGTTGGTGAGATCGAGCAGCAGGTGGGAGGCCACGGCTATCAGGGCGGCCGCAAAGGCGCCGAGCCAGCGAACCGGCTTGCGCGCGGCGACCCACACGACCAGCACCGTCAGGGCGGCCAGGACCGGCATGGCAATCAGCGAGTGGGTCAGATGGCGGTGATAGTGCAGATAGTTGAGGGAGCCGCCGGCGGCCGAGACAATGTCGATATCGGGAGCGTTGGCGGCGAGCAGCAGGATGGGGGTAGCCAGGGGAGTCCAGCGATTCAGTCCGGCCCGGCTGAGGAACAGCCCGGTAGCGGTGTGGGTGAGGGGATCCATGGAAGGGAGCCGGAACTATCCATTGTAGAGGGAGGAGGACTCTTCACGGGGCAGTCGCTGGCAAACGGGCTGCCCCGCTCCCGCGCGAGGCCTGCGATTCGAACTGCCGGCTCGCAGGCCCGCGAAGGAATTCGGCGGATGGCAGTGCGCCATCCGCCTTTTTTCACGCGCACTGTTTGACCGCTTCCAGCATGGAAATGGGTGGAATCGACTGTTTGGGAGGGTTTTTGGGGCGCCGCAGGGGCATCTGGTGGACAGGCGCCGGGCGCTGGATTACGCCGGCAAAGTACTCGTCGAGGGGATAAAGAGGATAGGGTTCGATCTCGGCGAAGGCCTGGCCGAGTTTCTGCTCGATGTCATAGACGGCATGAAAGAAGGTGCCGCGATCGATGTTCATCTGGCGGCAGCACAGACGCCAGTCGGCGCCCAGAAGGAAATGATACCGGAACACGCGATGCTCGAAATCGTCCAGAATACGCCGGCTGACCAGGCAAAAGTCGGCCATGTACTCTTCGCGTTTCCGGGAATAGGTGCGGCGACCTTCCCGTCCATTGCAGAACTCAAGCGAGACCGTGCTGGTGCACTCCCCTTTGGCGGCGCACTCCCGGAAACGGTTATAACAGGCGCGAAAAACCGCGCGAAAAACACAACGGCAAGGCGCTTCCGACTGTTGGCGGGTCGGGCGAATACCGTGGCCCAGGCAAAACGCACAAGACGCTTTCGCCAAGCCGATGGCTGAAGAATGATTCCACTTCATCTTGAGAGATTGTCCTCCTGGCGGGCCCGCAAGCGGTGCGCCGCCATTCGTTTTCAACTGTGTTTAATCTAACCCGAGAAAGAAAACCGTCAACATTTTCTATCTGGGGGCCTATTAGAAATCGGCTATACGTACCGGTACGGCAGTAGTAGTTAACTCAGTGATAAATAAGAGCTTATAAGGTAAAATCAGGGTGTGATACGGAGCGTGATTTCATAGGGTATTTCCTATAGATTTAAGGTATTTCTAGTAGTCCCGTATTTCCGGGAGAAATAGGGTTTGGGCGTGGATTTCGAGCAATTGCACGGCAGACTGATCGACTATCTCCAGCGCCGCGTCCGCAGCGGGGAGATCACCGAACGGGGACTCTCGCGTCTCACCGGCGTATCCCAGCCTCACATTCATAACGTGCTAAAGGGCAAAAGGGTTCTTTCGATCTCCAGGGCCGACGGAATATTGAGACAATTACACCTGGATGTCCTGGATCTGCTGGAGCCGCACGAACTGCGCGAACGGGCGCGGCGCTGAGGGCGGCATCGTGAAACCGGCGGCGCATGGCGGCGTCCACCGGCGTGGCGCTGTATCCTGAAAAGATGCTGGGAAGGCGCAAACCTGCGGAGCCTGTCGAGGCCGGGAAAGCGGTGCCGGACGGGCGGCTGAGACGCTTGGCGGAGAACATCGACGCGCTGGCCGGTAAGGACGAGCGCTCAATCCGTTATGCCCATGAAATCGCGGACTTACGGCGCATGGCCGCGACCGAGCTGCACCACATCTGCAGCGGCTTCGTAGACTGCCTGAACGCGCTGTTGACCCGCGGTATGGTGGAGCTGGATCCCCCGGTTTTCACCGAGGACAGCTACCAGGACGATTCCTCCCACCTGATTCAGCTCAACGTACGCGGGCGGATTCTGCAAATCGAGTTTCGCAATACGCCGGAGCTGGTTTCCACCGAGGATTTCCGGATTCCCTATATCATCTCGGGCTCGGTGCGGGCCTTCAACCAGATCCTGCTGGACCGGGACGTGATCGAGGAGCAGCTTCTGTTTTACACTCTGGAGAAACGGATGCGAATGTGGCGATTCTTCGATCCGCGGACCTACCGTTCCGGGCCCTTCGACCAGGACTACCTGGTTTCCCTGATGGAGCAATTACTATAATTCAGGGATTTTTCTGACCCGCACTAGCTTCATTTCCTGGTAGATTCGCGCACGATTAAGGCGGGTTCCAGGATGACCGTGCGTGGCGGGCGCTTGCGCTTCGACCCGATGGCCTTCAGCAGGATATCGGCGGCCTGCTGGCCGATGGAGGTGCTGCACTGATCGATGGTAGAGAGCGGCACCCGCAGGAGGTCGGAATAATGCACGTTCCCCACGCCCATCACCTTAATTCCGCCGGGGATGGCGATACCGGCTTCCAGGATGGCCTTCATGGCGCCGGCCGCGGTCGGGTCGTTGTAGCCAAAAATGGCGTCCGGGCGAGGCGAAAGTTCCAGCAACAGGCGGGCTGCCTGGTATCCGGAGGCATCGTCGGTGGCATGCACTACATAGGGTTCATGGAACGGGATGCCGGCGGCGGCCAGGGCTGCCCGATAGCCGTTCAGACGTCCGATGCCGGTGGTCAGCATG
The DNA here is from genome assembly GCA_035505095.1 of Bryobacteraceae bacterium. Lineage (GTDB taxonomy): Bacteria > Acidobacteriota > Terriglobia > Bryobacterales > Bryobacteraceae > JOPF133. The sequence goes on from DATJRE010000399.1 coordinate 7,900, forward strand.
GGGCCGGCAATATGGGCGATGCGGCGGCAACCGCACTCGATCAGGTGCCCCGTAGCCAGGCGGCCGATGGTCTCGTCGTCGGCACCCACGTAGGGCGCGCGCACCTGGCTGAAGCGCCGGTCGATGAGCACGTAGGGAACGTTGCGCGCGTCAATCCGCTCGAACACGGCCAGGGTTTCGGGCGGTTGGGCGGAGGCCAGGATCAGCCCATCCACCTGGCGGGCCAGGAGCCGGTCAACCTCGCTCGATTCCACGGCGGCATCCTCTTCGGAATTGCAGATCACCACGTCGTAGCCCAGCGGGCGAATGGCGCTGGAGACGCCCTTGGCGATTTCGGCGAAGAAGGAGTGCATCAGGTCGGGCACGATCAGCCCGATCATGAAGGTGCGCCGCGCGGCCAGGCTGCGCGCCACCCAGTTGGGCTGATAATTCAACTCCTTGATGCGGGTGAGCACGCGCTGGCGGGTTTCGGCTCCCACGTCGGAGCAGCCGCGCACGACCTTCGAAACCGTCATCACGGAAACGTTCAGGTCGCGGGCGATGTCCTTCAAGCGGACCGGAGAATTGGATGTGTGGGCCATGGTTCTGAGCGGACACCGGCCGATAGAAATGTAAGGGCTGCCAGAACGCGAGTATAACAAGTTGCGCGGGGCCCCGCTGCCGCGCCGCGCGCAATCGCACGAAATGCGGGTTTGAGGGTGGGAAGCGCGGAGGCGGCCGTTTCCGAAAGCCGCAACGGGCGGTGCGCGATTCGGCGTTATCCTGTCGATGTGATCTCTGCCGTCCACACCGCCCCGGGTTTTTCCGCCGCCGATGCCGTTCGCCTGGCGCGGGATCTCTACGCGCTCACCGCCGAAGCCGAAGCGCTGCCGAGCGAGCGCGATCAAAATTTTCTGCTGCGCGAAGCCGCCGGTGGACGGTTCGTGCTGAAGATCGCCAACGCCGCCGAATCGCGCGAGGTGCTGGACCTGCAGAACCGGGCCATCGAGCACCTGGCGGCGGCCGGTACGGGGCTGCATTTCCCGACGCTGATCCGGGATGCGAGCGGCGCCGAAATCGCTTCCGCTGGACCGCACGCGGTACGCCTCTTTACCTGGGTGGAGGGCGTGCCGATGGCTTCGGTGCAGCCGCATTCGCCGGCCTTGCTGGCATCGCTCGGCCGGGCGTTGGGCGAGATCGACCGCGCCCTCGCGAGCTTCGACCATCCTGCCCGATACCGGGACCAATTCTACTGGGACCTGGCGTGCGCCAATCGCGCCAGCGGCCACCTGCACCTGCTTTCTGAGGCCCAACGCCGGCTGCTCCTGCCGATCTTCCGCACATGGAGCGAACTGGACTGGGCTCCGCTGCGGCAGTCGGTGATCCACAACGACGCCAACGATTACAACGTTCTGGTGGATGCGGCGGGCAGCCAGGTGGTGGCGATTCTGGATTACGGCGACATGCTGCACTCGGCGGTGGCCTGCGACCTGGCCGTGGCGTTGGCCTACGCGATGCTCGACAAGCCGGAGCCGATTGCCGCCGCGGCACAGGTGGTGGCGGCGTACCATCGGGTGAACCCGCTGGGCTACGCCGAAATCGCGGCGCTCTTTCCATTGGCTGCCGCGCGGCTTGCCATGAGCGTGTGCTACGCCGCGTGGCAGGCACGCGAAGCGCCCCACAACGCGTACCTCAATATCAGCAACCGGCCGGCCTGGGCGCTTCTGGAGCGGCTGGCGGCGCTTCCGGAGGGCTGGCCGGCGGAGGTCTTTTGGCATGCCGTGAAGCCCGCCCCGGATTTGCTGGCGGCACGCCGGCGCCATCTGGGTCCCTCGCTCAGCGTGTCGTACCAGAAGCCGCTGCACATCCTGCGCGGTTGGCGCCAGCACCTTTACGACGCCACCGGCCGGGCGTATCTGGATTGCGTCAACAACGTGGCGCACGTGGGACACTGCCATCCGCGGGTGGTGGCGGTCGCGCAGCGCCAGGAGGCGCGGTTCAATTCCAACACGCGCTACCTGGATGAGAGGCTGGTGGAATACATCGAGCGGCTTACCGCCACGCTGCCCGAACCGCTGAGCGTAATCTACCTGGTGTGCAGCGGCAGCGAGGCCAACGAACTGGCCCTGCGGCTGGCCCGCACGCACACCGGCCGCAACGGCGCCCTGG
>DATJRE010000400.1:0-5990 GCA_035505095.1 Bryobacteraceae bacterium
TACTACATCAGTTCTGTCCGTAAGTGGACGTGCCCACACGCACAACGACAGATCCTCTCTGCTCTACCCGGACGCGCACCCTGTATGCTGTCGAGGCAACGCTCGCGGCGGCCGGTGAACCCAATCGTGGCCACCTCCGAGCCGTGCGGCGCGGGCGCCGCCGATTTCGTTCGGGGCTGCGGCCTGGCTGAAGACCCGGCCTTTCCCGCGCGGCGATGTGGGTCCGCTTGCGTTCGCGAGACACCACCACACCCAGCTCCCGCTGCGGGGATGGCTCAGAGCACCCGCAAGAATCCGCTCGCGCGGGCCGGCGGGATCGAATCCCGCATGCTCATAGATTTCGCGCGGCTTGCCGGAACGCGAGAATTTTCCATACCGAAGCTGCGAGCAGGATAATCTTCAGTCAGCAAAAAAGGATACAGGAATCCGCGCCAACCGTTGTGCAGGCGATGGCCGGCCGGCGCTGAACCGCGGATAGAATCTCCTCCGCCGGTCGGCCTGCCGCGCCAGCGCCCGGGCAATCTCCACGGATTGCTGCCCGGCGAAGTTGAGGTCGCGCAGGCGCCAGGCAGGGTCGGCCGCGATTCCGAGCCGCGCCAGCAGTTCCCGGGCTTGCCGGTGCATCGCGCCGCGGTACAGCCAGCCGGCAAACCGGCGCTGCGGTTCCTGCCCCATGCAGATGTTCTCGGCCACAGCTGAGATCCGGGAAGACCATCAGCTCCTGGCGAATCATGGCAATCCTGCGCCCGTGGAAACGGACCTCGCCGCAGTCGGCACTTTCCAACCCGCCACGATGCGCATCAAGGTAGATTTTCCGGCGCCGTTCTCGCCGGTCAAGCGCGTGGACCTGCCGCGCCGCACCTCCAGGCGCACCCGGACCTCCAGCAGCATCCCGGCCGGCACGGATTTATGCGCTGGGCGCCCCCTGAGTTTTTTGGGGCACCTGTGACGATTCCCTCACCTTAAGCGTCGCGGCCAGGCGTATGGTGACGGTGTTCTCCAACCCTTCCACCCGCTCGATCCTGTCCAGCAGCAGGTTGGCCGCCCGGAAGCCAATCTCGTAGGCCGGCTGGACCACCGTGGTTATGGAGGGAGTAAAAATATCCTCTACCGCCAGTTCGTCGAAGGTGGCGAATGCGATATCCCGCGGAGTGCTCAACCCACCATCGCGAAACGCCCGCAGGACGCCCAAAGCCGTGGGGCCGTTGGTCGAAAACACCGCCTCGGGGCGCGACGCTGCGTCCGCCAGCTTCTCGCGGCACAGTTCGGCGACATCGGCCGTGCGGAAGTTACCCTGCCAGATGAGCCGCTCATCCACCGGAATGCCGGCGCGTTCCAGCGCCTGGCGGTAGCCTTGCACCCGGCGCCGCTCGTTCTTCAGAGTCAGCGGGCCGGTCACTACGGCGATCCGCCGCAGCCCCATGGAAATGAGGTGTTCGACGCCCATCTGGGCCGCCTCGGTATCTTCCACGGATACCGAATCCACGGCGACGCGATCGGGAATACGGTCCAGGCAGACCACCGGGATACCGGCGTCCAGAATGCGCGAGATCTGGCTGATGGGCGTGGGCGCGGCGGCCAGCACCAGCAGGATCCCCTCCACGCGCTCGGAGCGCAGCAGGGAGAGCAGGTCCTTCTGCCGTTCGCCATCGTCGTCGGAGTTCACCGCAATCAGGAAGTAGCCCCGTTTCCGCGCGGCCATTTCCGCCCCGTGAATGATTTGCGGGAAGAACGAAATGGTCATGTGGGGGACGATGATGCCCAGGGTGAGCGTCTTGCTAGTCTTCAGACTGCGGGCAACGTAGTTGGGATGGTAGTTGAGCTGGCGGATGGCGGCTTGCACCTTAAGGCGCAACTCGTCGGAAACCGGCACCGAACCGGTAATCACGTGAGACACCGTGCCCACCGACACGCCCGCCACTTCCGCCACTTTCTTAATGCTCGGCATACGGCTGCCCGGAGCCGGCTAGAAGTTCTTGATCCGGATGTTCCGCGCTTGGACTTTTTCTCCCGCCTGCGTGACGTGCAACTGGATGCCGATCAGCCCCTCCATCTTACGGTTGGCCTTGTCGTCATCGATCAAAACGCTCATCACGTGACCGTTGATCAATTGTATCAATGTGTTTCCGCGCGCAATGACTTCCATATCGTTCCACTCGCCGCTGTGGATGAACTTCTTCAGCTCGTTGCTTTCGCCGAGCGATCCGACCAGTGCCGATTTCTGGCCATCGCCTACGTAGGCGAAGTTTCCGCGGTTGCACAGGAATCCGCGTCCGCGCTCCTCGTAGACTTGGCCGGTGTAGCGCTCATCGGAATCGATATCGGCCTGGTAGCCCTGCATGACCCACTTGTTGACGTCGGGCCGCTCGATGCTGCGGTATTGCACGCCGCTGTTGCCCCCGGCGCCGGTGAGGCGATATTGCAGCTTCAAATCGAAATCGGCGGGCTGGCCGCCGCGCCAGATGCAAAAAATGTTTTGCTTGGGCATGTGGCCGGGGCGCGTTTCGGCCACTATGGCGCCATCCTCCACACGCCAGAAATCCGGATCGCAATCCCAGCCTTTCAGAGACGTTCCATCGAAAATACTCTGAAAGCCGACCTCCTGGATGGGCTGCTGGCCCGGCATGCTTCCCCCGCCGCGCGCAGCTTTCTTGGGCGCTCGTGCCGCATCCTGCGCAAACACCCCCATACAGAACACCGCGGCCGCGCAAACTCCCCACGCGGCCATCCGGATGACGCTTCGATCAAACGTTGGCAACCGCATCTGCTCCTCCCCTGGCGCGCGCCCCCTCGGCGCGGCGCACCTGAACCCATTGCTTGCTGGCGGCCGATTCCAGCACCGCATCGGTTACGTAGTCGGTCTGCAAAGCATCGCGAAAAGTGGGCGATGCGCTTTGCTTCCCGGCAACCGCGGTGAGGAAATCGGCGGCCTGATGAATGAAAGTATGCTCGTAGCCGATCAGCAACCCCGGTACCCACCAGTGCTTCATATAAGGATGGTCGCCATCGGTGATGTGAATGCTGCGCCACCCGCGCACGCGGCCTTCATCGCCATGGTCGAAGTATTGCAGCCGGTGCAGATCGTGCAGGTCCCAGGCGAGCGAGGCATGTTCGCCGTTGATTTCCAGAGTGTACAGGGCCTTGTGCCCGCGGGCGTACCGGGTGGCTTCGAAGGTGGCCAGCGAGCCGTTGTGGAAGCGCGCCAGAAACGCGCTGGCATCGTCGATGCCCACCGGTTCCACTTTGCCGGTGAGGTTGTGCTTGCGCTGCTTGATGAACGTTTCGGTCATCGCCGAGACCTCGTCGATTCCGCCGTTCAGCCACAGGGCCGTGTCGATGCAGTGCGCCAGCAGATCGCCGGTGACGCCGCTGCCGGCCACGTTCACGTCCAGGCGCCACAGCCCTTCGCCGCCCTGCGGCAGGTCGCTTGAAATGGTCCAGTCCTGCAGAAACTTGGCCCGGTAATGGAAAATCTTTCCCAGGCGGCCTTCGTCGATTAATTGCCGCGCCATCATCACCGCCGGCACGCGGCGGTAGTTGTACCAGACCATGTTGGGCACGCCGGCCGCTTCCACGGCCTTGGTCATGGCCTCTGCTTCGGCGCCATTCCGCCCCAGCGGCTTTTCGCACATCACCATTTTGCCCGCTTCGGCGGCGGCGATGGCGATCTCCGCATGCGTATCGTTGGGGCTGGCGATGTCGATCAAGTCGATTTCCGGCGACTCCACCAGCCGGCGCCAGTCGGTCTCTACCGTCTCATATCCCCATCGGTTCGCAGACGCCTGCGCGCGCGCCAGGTTGCGGGCGCACAGAGTCTTCAGGACCGGCTGATAGGGAACGTCGAAAAAGTGGCTCACCTGCGAGAAGGCGTTGGAATGGGTTCGCCCCATGAACCCGTAACCAACCATGCCGATGTTGAGTTTCTGCATGTCCGTTTACCCCACCGCCGTGGTGGCGCTCTCCCATCCGTGCGCATGGCGAACCGCGATCATCACGCTCAGGATGTCCTGCCAGGTTTGGGGGTCGAGCATCACGGCATTCGGAAACATGCAGCCGTCCCAGCAGATGTGCTGGAAGGCGCGGGTCGGCTTGCCATCGTCGCCGCGCATCCACGCCCCGGCATCGCGGACAATGTCCAGCCTTCCCTGCGGATCGGTCGGCTGGCAATGGCGGCCGGTGTGGTCGTGAGAGCCGGACCCCCTCACGGTGCCGTCGTTCTGAGCGATGTGGAGATCGATCGTCCAGGGCCGCAGAGCGTGGGCCATTTGGCGATACGCCTCGGCAAACCGCGGGCCATCGCTCCAATCGAAATCGTCGGGGAGGAGGCGGTCTTCAGGCGCGTTGTGGCCCATGGTGAAGAGCATGGTGTGGGCCATATCGGCCTGAAAGCCGAGCGTCTCCGGGCGCCCCACCATCTCCAGCAACTGCACGTTGCGCCGCCAACTGTGCATGCCGCCCCAGCAAATCTCGCCTTCGGCGGCCAGGCGCTCACCAAAGGATTCCGCAATCGAGCAGGCCTCGCGGAAAGTATTGGCGATGCGCTTGGTATTGGCCTCAGGATCTTTGGCCCACTCCTCCACGCTGGCGGCCGAATCGATGCGGATAATGCCGTAACTGCGAATCTTCAGGCCGCGAAGTTTCTGGCCGATGCGGCAGGCTTTGCGCACCTGGGTCAGAAACCGGCCGCATTCGGCATCGTCGCCCATGGCCGATCCGCCGCCGGTTGCCGGCCAGACGGGAGCCACCAGCGATCCCACGCGCAGTCCCTTGGCGGCGATGCTTTCGGCCAGGCGGGCGAGGTCGTCATCCGTGGAATCGATGTCCGTATGGGGAAGCGAGAGGAACAAATCCACGCCCTCGAACCGGACGCCATTCACTTCGGCGGCCGCTGTCAGATCCAGCATGGTCTCCAGGCCGATCGGCGGTTCGGAGCCGGGCCCCTTGCCTACCAGTCCGGGCCACATGGCGTTATGCAGCGCCGGAAAGGGTTTCGTTGCCGTGGTACTCATTCGTGCACTCCTTGGTGTCGGTGAGGCGCCGCTGAGCGCCTGCTTGAAACGTCTCAAGCGCTAAGTAGCGTATAACAGCCACTCCTCCCTGTCAACGGACGACGCCGCCCGCCATGGAGGTCATCCAGGCCACTCCAGCCGCTCGGGAATCGCGTCGGCGCTGCGGGCAACCGCCCAGTATTCCACTTGGCAGACAGACTTGGCGGGCAGCCAGCGGTACACCGGCGCGCCGAACAACGGGCCGCGCCCGATCATCTGCCGGCGGGTTTCAGGCATCGGCGAAACGCCGAATTCCATCCCGCGCGCGATCGCCCGCCCGTTCCACGGAGGAAAATCGCGGCTCAGGTTCTCCTCCCAGATTCCCAGCCACGGGAAATCGGCCCGCTTCCAGACGTAGCTGAAGGCAAGGGAAAACCGCGGCGTGAAGGCGGTGAAACAGGCGTCGTCCCGTCCAGCGTCCATCCGGTGCGCGGTGAACGCGCTCGAAGCCGCCGCGCCGCTGAAGATTCTCAGGTCGGCGGTGCCTCCATCCGCCCGCGGCGCCATAGGCCAATCGAACTCTTTGCCGGGAGCCAGATAATCGTGGGCGCCGAACACCGTCTCAAAGGTCTTCGAGCGGGTGGCAGAAACGCGGAATTGGGTGACGCCTTTTTCGAGAAACGGCGGTCCCAGCGTTACGTGCTGGGTCCAGGCGATGGCGCGGTCGAAGGCGAACAAATTCCGAACGCGCTCGCCAATCCTAAGCGCCTCGCCGCGAAGATGGAGGGTCCGTTCAACCGCCAGGCCGGCCATCGGTAGCGTAGCGCCCATCCGTAAACCGTCATCCTCCTCCGCGATTTCATAACGCGCCACCGAGCTTTCCCCATGCACCGTGAGCCCCGTGGCGGCCTCTTCAGTCGACGGGCCGCCGAAGATATCCAGGCACAGACTGTGCCCCATGATCCCGGCGAGCAGTTTGGCCTCCGGCCCGGAACCGTAGTC
>DATJRE010000401.1:0-4376 GCA_035505095.1 Bryobacteraceae bacterium
GGCGGCTGGCTCCACAAGGCCGGTCCCAGCAGCATCCCCAGGGCCAACCACGCCATGGCTACGGGCGGTTTCATGCGCTCCTCCTGTGTGATTCCCACTGTAACATCGGCGAGGGCCGTAGAATTGCTACTGCGCAGCGGAGCTGCCTGCGATACCGGCCGCGGGGCGTGCGGGTCGGGTGCGGAGAAAGATCCTTCGCATCCTGGTGCCGTCAACCGGCCCCGCGTTGTGCGCGTCCGGTGCGGGAACAGGAATTATACTGTAACTAGCACAATCACCGCGGGGTGGGGGTTGGACGGGCCGGGCGGCGGCACGGAACTCCCTCGTGCGGCTGGAGACCAGGATCGTGAAACCGGTTTACGCGCGCCATTGGCGGGCCCTTTGGATGGCTGCGGCGATTCTCGCGGGCGGAGGGCCGCGCCCGGGGTGGGCGCTCGATCCGCACAAGAGCCTCACGCAGTATTCGCAAACCGTGTGGACGCAGCAGCACGGGCTGCCGCAGGACACCATCCGCGCCATCACCCAAACCACCGACGGCTATCTCTGGCTGGGCACCGACGAAGGGCTGGCGCGCTTCGATGGCTACGATTTCGTGGTCTTCGACAAGTCCAACGGCGACCTGCCGACCAATTCGATTACGGCGCTGGCGGCCACTTCGGACGACGGGTTGTGGATCGGCACTTCGAATGGGCTGACGCTCTACCGCGACCGGCAGTTTCACACCTACACCACCCAGCAGGGGCTGCCGGACAACAGCATCCAGGCGCTTTACGAAGACCACCCGGGCGCGCTGTGGGTGGTGGCGGGGGCGTATTTGAGCCGCTTTCAGAACGGCAAATTCACTACCTATGCGCCCGGAGCGGATCTGCCGGTTTCGAGCGTGCGGTCGATTCGCGAGGATCGCGAGCACAACCTGTGGATCGGCGGCTTAAGCTCACTGGGCCGAATGCAGGGCAATCATTTCGTCCCGGTGCTGGATAGCAAGGCGCTGCGAGGCGGGGTGATCAGCAGCATGCTGGCCGACCGCAAGGGCAACTTCTGGGCGGCGGGCAGCAAGGGCATTGTGGAGCTGTCGTCTTCCGGCAAGGTGCGCAACTACGACACCGCCGACGGCCTGCCCGACAGCCTGGTGCGGGCGCTGCTGGAGGACCGCGACGGCGTAATCTGGGCCGGCACCAATGGCGGCCTGGCGCGCCTGGAAGGCGACCACTTTCTGGCGGTGCGCGGGGAGGAGACCCAGGAGCCGGTGCGCTGCCTGTTCGAAGACCGCGAGGGCAACCTGTGGGTGGGATCGAACAGCGGGCTGATCCGGCTGCGCAACGATCTGTTTACGGTCTACGGCAAGAGCGAGGGAATGCCCGGCGACGAGCCCAACTCGGTATTTCAGGACCACACCGGGCGCGTGTGGGTGGGCTTTCACGATGGCGGGCTGCTGCTGTTTGCGGGCGCCGGCGCGCCGCGCCTGTTCACCGCCCGCGACGGATTGCCCAACACCGAGATCTTCTCCATCCGCGAGGCCCGCAACGGCGACCTGCTGATTTGTTCGCGGGTGGGGCTGGTGCGCATGCACGAGGGGCGGTTTGAGACTTTTGTGCCTCCCGATCCGCTGGCGCGCTCGGCCGTGTTCGACGCCTTGGAGGATTCGAGCGGCCGATTGTGGCTGGCCACCGGCGGCGGCCTGATGATGATGCAGAACGGCAAGGCGCGCTTCGTGATTGCCAGCCCGCCGCCGCTCAACAACTCCATCGGGTCGCTGTGCGAGGGCCGCGACGGAGCTATCTGGGCGGGCACTTTCGGAAAAGGCCTGTGGCGCATTCGCGGCGAGGATTCACAGCAGTTCACCACCGTCAACGGGCTTTCGAGCGACCAGATCCGCTCGATTTATCAGGACCCTTCGGGCACTTTGTGGATCGGCACCTTCGATGGCGGATTGAACTCCATGAAGGACGGACGGTTCCAGCATTTCACCGCGCGCGACGGCCTGCTGAGCGACAACGTGGCGGATGTGGAAGACGATGGCGTGTCGCTGTGGCTGAGCACTTCGCGGGGCATCTGCCGCATTGCCAGGCAGCAGTTGCAGGAATTCGCCGAGCACCGCCGGCGCACGCTGGAGCCGATCAATTACGGTGTGGATGACGGGCTGCGCAGCGCGCAGTGCGCGCCATACCCGATCGGCGGCGGCGGGCACCGCACCAGCGACGGGCGTCTGTGGTTCACCACCAGCCGCGGCCTGGCGGTGTACGATCCCAAAGCTCCCCAGCAGCGGCTGCGGGCGCCGGCCGTGCGGGTGGTGGAACTGAAGGCCGACGGGCGGCGCGTGGACTTGAGCCATACGGCGCGCCTGGGTCCTGAAATCGAGGGCATTCAGTTTCATTACACCGGGCTGCTGTTGAGCGGGCCGGAGCGGGTGCGCTACTCCTACCGGCTGGAGGGCCTGGATACGGACTGGGTGGATGCGGGAAACCGCCGGGTGCAGAACTACAACAGCCTGCGGCACGGCAATTACCGCTTCACGGTGCGCGCGGGATTGCCCGGGGGACCGTACAGCGAGGCCTCGTATGCCTTCGTGGTGCTTCCGCACTTTTACGAGACCGCCTGGTTCCGGCTGCTGTGCACGGCCGGCCTGTTGTGCATGGCGTGGGCGATCTATCAACTGCGGCTGCGGCAGATCCGCTACCGCTTCGCGCTGGTGCTGGAGGAGCGCGCGCGGCTGGCCCGCGAGATTCACGACACCCTGGCGCAGGGCTTCGTGGGTATCTCTTCGCAGCTTGACGCGGTGGCCATGTGCATGCCGGATGAAAGCACGCCGGCGCGCCGGTTTCTGGACCTGGCGCGGCGCATGGCCCGCCACTCGCTGACCGAGGCGCGGCGCTCGGTGATGGACCTGCGGGCTTCGGCGCTGGAGGGGCAGGACCTGGCGGCGGCCCTGCAATCGGGCACGCGGATGTGGACGGCCGGCTCGCCGGTGGCCGTGAACGTGGATGTTTCGGGCGCCGAAAAGCCACTGCCGCAGGAGATGGAACAGCACCTGCTGCGCATCGCCCAGGAGGCCGTGACCAATGCGCTGAAGCACGCCGGCGCCAGCCAGATCTGGATCAAGCTGCACATGGAGGCGCGCAAGCTGCACCTGCGCATCATCGATAACGGCCAGGGCTTCGACCAGCAGGACGTGTTTGCCTCGCGCGGGGGGCATTTCGGCGTGCTGGGCATGCGCGAGCGGGCCGAGCGGCTGGGCGGCGAACTGCGGCTGGACAGCCATCCCGGAGAGGGGACGGAAGTAGAAGTCAAAGTGCCACTGCCATGAACGAGCCGATTCGCATTCTGGTAGCTGAGGATCACCTGGTGGCCCGCGTGGGCGTGAGCACCATCGTCAACATGCAGCCCGATATGACGGTGGTGGCGGAAGCTTCCAACGGCCAGCAGGCCGTGGACCTGTACCGGCAGCACCTGCCGGATGTGGCGCTGCTGGACCTGCGCATGCCGGTGATGAGCGGCGTGGAAGCGGCCACGGCCATCCGGGCGGCGTTCCCGCGGGCGCATATGATCGCGCTCACCACTTATGGCGGCGATGAAGATATTCGCCGCGCGCTGGCCGCGGGTGTGCAGGCGTACCTTACCAAGGATGTGCTGCACGATGAGCTGATCAAGGCCATCCGCGCGGTGCATGCCGGGCAGACCTATCTGCCGGCGGCGGTGGCGGCGGCGCTGGCCGCGCAGATGCCGCGGCCCGATTTGAGCGCTCGTGAGGTGCAGGTGCTGGAGCTGATTGTGCGCGGGCTGGCGAATAAGCAGATTGCGTATGCGTTGAGCATCGCCGAGCACACGGTTAAGAATCACGTGAAGAACATTCTGAGCAAGCTGGGTGTGCAGGACCGGACGCAGGCTGCCACGGCGGCGATTCAGCGCGGGATTATCCATTTGTAGAGCGTGTCTGCGCCCACGGCCTCAATGCCGGGAAGTGTCGATTAGCCGACACCTCGAGCGGGTTCATGGTGACAAGACGGACTATATGGGCCATGGGCCGTCGATTGCATAGAAGGGACCCAAGGCTAACGCTATGAGTCAGATCTTCATTGATGGGACTCCTCATGATGTGGCAGTGGGAGATCGCTTGATTGACGCGATCAATCGTGCCGGCGTTCCGCTGCCGCAGGTTTGTTACCTCCCCATATTAGGGCCGATCCAGAGCTGCGATACCTGCATCGTGGAGGTGGATGGCAAGCTGATGCGCGCCTGCTCCACGGAGACGTCTGACGGGATGAAGGTGTCCACGACCGCGAGCCGGGCGCAGGCCGCCCGCACCGAAGCCTTTGACCGGATTCTCCGCAATCACGAGCTTTACTGCACCGTGTGCGACAACAACAACGGCAACTGTA
>DATJRE010000402.1:0-15587 GCA_035505095.1 Bryobacteraceae bacterium
TCCTCACCTTGGGTCTTCTCCGCGTCTCCGCGTCGAGTGATGCCCGCGCCCGCCCCTGGCCCGTCGCAATTTTCCCCGCCCAAGAACGACAGCAGCCGATGCGTGTGCTCCGCGGTGAATACCGGCCCCGCCCGAAAGCAGGGTCGCAATCAAAAACTCCGCCGCCCGTGAGGGAAGTCCCGCCGAAGTGTCGCATATGGTGGCAGAGAAGAAATTCCAAAAATCTGTTACTCGGAGGATACTCACCATGAATTACGATCTGCCATGCATCTTTCCGGGAGCGCGGCCGGGCCGCGTTTCCCGGGTGTTTTCTACCCGCATCGCAGGAGCCGCGGCCTGCGCCCTTTTCGTCACCGGCGCCCTGGCCCTCCCGGCCGCGGCGCAAACCGGCATTCTGCCGCTGCCCGCCTCGCAGGCCAGCACGGTACCTTCGAATGGCGACGTGAACCCTTACGGCGTCGCTTTTGTGCCCGCTACGGCTCCCACCGACGGCATGCTCCAGCACAACAACATCCTTGTAGCCAATTTCAACAACTCGGCCAACCTTCAGGGTACCGGCACCACCATCGTCCAGATCACCCCGCAGGGCCAGACCTCGCTGTTCTTCACTTCGGCCCAGAGCGGCCAGACGGGCCTTTCGGCAGCCCTCGGAATTCTGTCCAACGGCATCGTCATCGCCGGTTACACGCCCAGCACCGATGGCACCTCGCAAACGGCCGGGGCGGGCGGCCTCTTGTTCATCGACCGGCGCGGCGGATTGCTGGGAAATTTCATCAACCCCACCGCCATTAACGGCCCCTGGGGCATGGCCATCAACGACGCCGGTAACGGCGTGGCGCACCTCTTCGTTTCGAACGTGGAGGCCGGCACCGTTACCCGCCTCGACCTGAGCTACGATCAGTCGGGCGAGTCCGTCAAGGTCACCGCCACCACCACCATCGCCTCCGGCTTTATGCACTCCGGCGATCCCGCCGCCTTCGAAGTGGGTCCCTCGGGCCTGGCGTACGATGCCGCCGCGGATGTGCTCTTCGTGGCCTCCGAGGTGGATAGCTCCGTCTACGCCATCTACGGTGCGGGCGGCCTCTCCAGCAGCGCCGGTACCGGAGAGTTGGTCTATCAGGACGCCACCCACCTGCATGGCCCGCTGGATCTGGCGCTGGCTCCCGATGGGCACCTGTTGGTTGCCAACAGCGACGGCCAGAATGCCGACCCCAATCAGCCCAGTGAACTGGTGGAGTTCACCGCCGAAGGCAAATTCATCTCCCAGTTCTCTCTCGATCCCAACAACGGCGGCGCATTCGGCCTCGCCATCCATTCCTTCGGACAGGGCACCATCCGCGTGGCAGCCGTGGACGACAACCAGAACATCCTCGACATGTGGACCACCGTCGTCCGCTGAGCGGAAACCAAGCCCTTGCGGCTTTCCTCCTGGTCTCCGCCGCCAGCGCCAGGTGCGGTACAACCGCCAGCCCCGCCCCGCCCCTTCGCAGTCACCGGGAGGCGCGCTTCTTCCCCGCGCCCCCCTATTCGTCCCACCTTTATAGCGTAGTATCCATGGGCAGACCTGAGGTCAAAGCTAGACCCCCCCGGGCCGGGTGCACGCCGTCTGCCCAGGATCCCACTTACTGGCCGCCGCCTCCGCGGCCGCCCATACGGGGCGGAGGCAAGGGAGCGCCGGTGGTCTCCAGCGGCTTCAGCCCGGAGTTCTTGATCTGCGCATTGTAAGCCGGAACATCCTTGTCCATCACATTCTTATACTGGCCCTTGACCACCTGTAACTGGCGCTCCAGATCCAGCACCAGCCCGATGGCGGTTTCGGTCTGCCCCCAATCGCCCGATCCGGCCACATCGCCGGCGCCCGTGCCGATCTCACCGTTCAGCCAGATGAAATTCTGGTATAAGTCGTACGCCTCCTGAAAGTACTTATCGTCGCTCAACGCGTCGGCGCGAGTAATCAAGCGGTACTCCACATCTTTCAACCGGGTGTCGATGGTATCCATCAGTTTGATCAGCTCGGCTCGGCCGCCCACCGTCTTATGCTCGTCTTCGAGCTGCCTGCGCATCCACTCAATCTGATTGGTCATATCCGAAACTGCGTTGATATCGTCGCGTACCTTGATCTGCAGCCGTACGGAAGATTGCAGCTCCGATTCGGTGCCGTGGCTATCCGGATTGCGCCGCACTTCGAGCGGCTCAGTGTAAGTCTGGCCGTCCACGATGAGGCTCAAGCTGTATTTGCCCGGAGCCGCAATCGGGCCGATCTCGGCCTGCTGCAACCCCCAGTGGGTAATCGGCCGTGTATCGGTATTCTGGAAGCGCGGCTCCTCCCAGATGTGCGGATCCTCGGGCGGCGTGGTGCGCAGGGCCACCAGCCGCGGCGGCTCGTAATGCATGTCCCAGATGAAGCGATTGAGTCCGGCATGCGCGGTGAGCGGCCCCAGTTTGCGCACCAGCACCCCGGCGCTATCGTGGATCTCAGCTTCCGCGCGGCCCCGAGGCGCCGTCTTGGCCACGAAGCTCAGTATCGCCGTTCCGCCGCGGATCATGCGGTACGCCGGCCGCGGCGCGATCAACTGCACCGCCGCAGTGGCCGTCGGCTCCATGGCGCCCTGCTCGAGCGGAGTGATATCTTCCATGATGTAAATGCCGCGGCCGTAAGTGGAGACCACTAAGTCGTGGGCCTGTTTCTGCACCACGATCCAGGAAACCGCCGCGTGCGGCAATCCGCGCTCCAAAGGCTTGTAAGTGGCGCCGTCATCCATCGAGTAATACAGCTCGTTACCCGTGCCCACGAACAACATACCCTTCTTATTAGGATTCTCGGCGATTACCCGCGCATAGGCCAGCGGCCCGTGCGGCAGGTTCCCGTCGATCTTCTTCCAGGTCCTGCCAAAGTCGCTGGTCTTATAAATAAACGGATCGCGGTTGTCCATCAGGTGGAAATCCACGCAGATGTACGCAGTGGCGGGGTCGAAATGGGATGGCTCGATCTTCGAGACGGTGCCCCAGGCCGGCAGACCGGCGATGTTCTTGGTGACGTCGTTCCAGGTCTTGCCCGCGTCGGAGGTGTACCACACTTTACCGTCGTTGGTGCCGGCCCAGATCAGGCCCTTCTGCACTTCCGAAGGCGCGATCGAAAACACCACTTCGCCGTAAAACTGCCCCAGGTTGTCGCCCACGATGCCGCCCGAGGAAATGATGCGGCTGGGGTCCTTGGTGGAAAGATCGGGGCTCAGCTCGGTCCAACTTACGCCGCCATTGGTGGTGCGCAGAATCATCTGGCAGCCGTAATAGACCACGTTGTGATCAAACGGGTCGATGGCCAGGGGCGCGGTCCAGTGGCAACGGTACTTGGCCTTGTCCGGAGGAGAATCGAGCGTGTGCAGCCACGGGCTGACCGAGCGCGCCACCTTCGTCCTGTCGTCATAACGGGTCACTTCGTTGCCGTAGCAGGTGGCCCAAACGATATTGGTGTCGGTTACATCCGGCAGCGTGAAGCCCGATTCGCAGCCGCCCAGGTTGTGCTCCCACGGTCCCACGCCGCCGAAGCCGCCGCGGCCGCCGTAGCCTCCGCCAAAACCGCCGCGGCCGGTCGCCTGGCCGGGCACGTTGGGCCCGGCTTCCTGCGTGGTGCTCAGCCCGCGCATGGTGCCGTCGTCCTGCATGTTGCTGTAGACCTTGTACGGCACGTCGTTATCCACCGCCACGTGGTACATCTGCCCGATCGGTAAAGTGACCCGCAGGGAGGTGGCGCCGTGGTCGTTGGTAACGTACATGCCGCCGTCGTGAGTTACGATGATGCGCTTGCCGTCCTTGGGGTCGATCCAGATATCGTGCGTGTCCCCGCCCCAGGGTACGTTGCGGAACGACTTGGCGCCGTCGGTGGAAAGCCAGAAGCTGCTGTTGGCCACCAGCACCTCATCGGGATTCGACGGCGAGACTGCCAGGTGAATGTAGTAGCCGGCGCGGCCGATCAGGGCCCGCTGCCAGCTTCCATTGGTCCAGTTTACGCCGCCATCGTCCGAGCGCCAGATGGACCCCTGGTCGGCCGTTTGGATCAGCGCATACACCCGCTTGGAATCGCCCGGGGCGACGGCCACGTCCACTTTGCCCACGGGCGGCTTCGGCATGCCGTGGCCTTCGATTTTGTCCCACTTGGCGCCGCCATCGTGGGTCACGTAGACGCCGCTGCCCGGCCCGCCGCTGAGCATCGCATAGGTGTGCATCACCACTTCCCAGGTGCCGGCGAACAGGGTGTTGGGATCGTGCGCGTCCATGGTAAGGCCGGAGCATCCGGCGTTGGGGCTGACGAACAGCGACCGCTGCCACGTCTTGCCGCCGTCGGTGGTCTTGTAGACGCCGCGTTCTTGCTGCGGTCCGGTCAATCGGCCGGCGGCGCACACGTACACGATATCGGGGTTGGTCGGGTGGATCAGGATGCGGGCAATGCGGCCCGTCTCGTCCAGGCCCATGTGGGTCCAGGTGTGGCCGGCATCGGTGGATTTGTACACTCCGTCACCCATCATGTCGCTATCGCGGATGGCCCAGGCTTCGCCCGTGCCCACCCACAGCACGTTGTGGTCTGAGGACGACACCGTAAGGGCGCCGATGGCCTGGGCGGGCTCGCTGTCGAAGATAGGTGCGAAGTGGGCGCCGCTATCGGTGGATTTCCAGACGCCGCCCGAAGCCGCCCCCGCGTAATAAGTGGTGGGGTCGCCGGGCACTCCCGAAGCCGACGCAATGCGATTTCCCACTGCCGGACCCATGAACCGGAACTCCAGGTTCTGGGGTACGGCCCCTCCCCCTCCACCCCTCCGTTGTGCGGAAATGGGGGTCAAAATCAGCGCGGCTCCCACGATTGTCCCGAGCGTTCTGCCTACACGATTAACCACAAACATCCTCCTGATGGAATCGCTCGCAGTGTATCCAATCGGTCCCTCGCCGGTCAAATCGCGGGGGTGCGGCCGTAGGGGAGTGAGCGGGGCACAAGGGCGCGGGGCGTGCCGGCCAGACCGTCGCTGGCCGGTGGGACAGCGCTGACGGCGGCGAACCGCCTGGGGTGCGGCGAGCGTGCGGGGCGCGGCCGGCAGAGCAGCAATTGCGTCCGGGACACCGCCCGTTCCCCGCCGCTGCTATCGCACGCCGCTGGCGGTTTGGGCGGCTGGTGGCTCCCGCGTCTTCACGCGGAACACCAGGGGCATATACGCCGTCGTCATCAGTTCCGCCTCGGACGGGCAGTTCAGGCACTCATCGCCGCGGCTGCGAAACCACAGGTACGCCTCGAACATGTCGATGGAATTCACGGCGTCGCTGTCGGGCATCCAGTAGGTCTTGTAGTTAGGAGCCAGCGGGCGGTAATGCAGGGTAGTCGGCCGGCGGCGCAGTTTCCAATCTGCCAGCCTCGACGCGCGTATCGGCAGCATATACAGCGCCACAAAAGCCGCCGACCGCTGCACCGGAATGGTGAACTTGATCAGCTTCCCGGCGGGGCCAAAGTCCGAATAGGGCCGCACCGGATAGCCCTGGGCATTCAGATCGGGGCAGAGCCATCGCGGGTGCAGATATAACAGCCCGCCCGGCTTCAGTACGCGGCGGATTTCCCGCAGCGCCTGTTCGGGATTGGGCACATGCTCCAAAACCCAAATCGTCCACGCCGCGTCGAATTCGCCATCGCGGAAAGGCATTTCCCGGGCGTCCGCCTGCACAAACCGCTTATGGTATTTCGCCCGCGCCGTCGCCGAGATATCCAGCCCGGTGTAATCGTCCACCACATCCTGGAGGCGGCCTTCCCCCGATCCGACATCGAGCACGTGCGCTTTGCTCAAATGGTTCGTCGCAACGAATTCCTCAACTTTGTCGCGGATATGCGCCGACTCCGCCTCTTCCCTGGCGATGACTTCATAACGCGCCTGCTGGGTGTCAAATGCGACGTTATAGAAATCCTGCGCTTCGGGCGTGGGTTGGAAGTGGATGGCCTCCGGCGGATCTGTCCGGCTGGGGTAGTAATGAAAGACGATTGCCAGAAACACCAGCGCATACACAACCAAACAGGCCTTCACTGGTGACGGGCGGCGAAGGGTCACGGATTAACGGTAAGGCCCCCACGCGCTACCACGCAAGTCAGCCTTTGGTTAACTGACCCCCCTGCGTCGAGCGCCAATACGCCCGGGCAGAACCGGCTGACGGGTCATACCGCACATACTCACCCGTCGCTCCGAAGTCCCCGCGGATTAGCCCGCGCCGCGCGCCGGTATCAGGGGCAGGAGTGTCCAGAACGTTGCCCGCATCGCTGCATCACCGCAACCACCCGTAGCGTTCTGGCTTGTTGTATTGCCCGTCGATGACTTCTCCCGTTCCGCCGATGCCACCACAGTTTGTGACGGCTGACCGGGCGTGGTCCGGCGGGAGCCACGCCCGCGAGGGGAGTTTACCGCATGGCGTAAGACCCCAGAACCTTCATGTAATTGGCGCGTTCGAAGGCGGCCGGGTGAGTGACCGCGCTGCGGCTCATGCTGCCTTGCATCTGCCGGATGGAGTCGTATTGGTGCTCGCCCATCCAGACCAGCAGTTCGGTGCAGAGGGTGTCGAGGTAGCTGATGCCGCGCTTCAGCAGCGCCGAGGTCATCATGGCGACGCGCGCGCCGGCCATCATGGCCTTCACCACGTCGGTGGCGTTGTGGACGCCGCCGGTGAGGGCCAGGTCGGCATGGACACTGCCGTAGATTACGGCCACCCAGTGCAGGCGCAGCAACAGCTCGTGGGAGTTGCTGAGGATCAGGTTGGGCACCACCTCCAGCGCTTCCAGGTCGTAGTCCGGCTGGTAGAAGCGGTTGAAGAGCACCAGGGCGTTGGCGCCGGCGGCGTCCAGGCGGCGGGCCATGTTGGCCATGGAGCTGAAATACGGCCCCAGTTTCACGGCCACGGGGATGCGGACCTCGGCCTTGACGGCCTTCACCAGGTCGATGTAGCGCTGTTCCACGTCGGCGGCGGACTGGTCGGGGTCGACGGGGACGTAGAAGATGTTCAACTCCAGCGCATCGGCGCCGGCCTGCTCGATCAGCCGGGCATGCTTCAGCCAGCCGCCGGTGGTCACGCCGTTGAGGCTGGCGATCACCGGGATTCGGACGGCCTGCTTGCACTTGGCGATGTGGGCTAGGTAGCGCTCGGGCCCCATCACCCGCTGGGTCAACTCCGGGAAATGCGAGGTGGCTTCGGGAGAAAGCTCGGAGCCTTCGCGCATCCAACGGTCGAGATCGTCCGATTCCAGTTCAATCTGTTCTTCGAAGAGCGACTGCAGGACCACGGCCGAAGCGCCCGCGTCTTCGATGCGCCGCACGTTGCCTACGTCCTCGCACATGGGCGAGGACGAGGCAACCAGCGGATTCTTCAGTTTCAAGCCGAGATAAGTTGTGGATAGGTCGATGGTTTTGCTGAGGTCGATCATTTTTTCACCTCTTCGCCGTTAGCCGGCTGGTGAGACATATATTCGTAAAGTTTCCAGCGGGAGGAGACATCCTGCTGGGCCAGTGCCAGAAGGCCGGCGGCGGCTTCGGGATTGCTCTTGGCCAGCATGGTGTAGCGGGTCTCGTTATAGATGTACTGCTTGAGCGGCAGGCTGGGCGCGCGCGAATCGAGCTGGAAGGGGTTCTTACCCTGCTCCACCAGGTCGGGGTTATAGCGGAACAGCGGCCAGTAGCCGGAATTCACGGCGGCCTTCTGCTGGTCCATGCCGAATGCCATGTCGTAGCCGTGGGCGATGCAGTGGCTGTAGGCGATGATGATAGACGGTCCGTCGAAGGCCTCGGCTTCCTGGAAGGCTTTGACCGTGTGCATGTCGCCGGCGCCCATGGCCACTTTGGCCACGTAGACGCTGCCGTAGCTCATGGCCATCATGGCCAGGTCTTTCTTGCCCGTCGGCTTGCCGCCGGCGGCGAACTTAGCCACCGCGCCGCGGGGGGTGGATTTGGAGGCCTGGCCGCCGGTATTGGAGTAGACCTCCGTATCGAGCACCAGGATGTTGACGTTGCGGCCGGTGGAGATGACGTGATCGAGGCCGCCATAACCGATGTCGTAGGCCCATCCGTCGCCGCCCACAATCCAGACGCTCTTCTTCACCAGCGAATCGGCGATCGAGAGCAGGTCGCGGACTTCGGCGGAACGCGAGCCGGCCAGGGTCTCTTTCAGCCGTTTGACGCGCTCGCGCTGGGCGAAGATGCCGGCTTCGGTCTTCTGGTCGGCCTTGAGGATGGCCTGCGCCAGTTCCTCGCCGATGGTAAAGCCGAGGCGGGCGACCAGTTCGCGGGCATATTCGTTCTGCTTGTCGAGGGCCAGGCGCATGCCCAGGCCGAACTCGGCGTTATCCTCGAACAGCGAGTTCGACCAGGCCGGGCCGCGGCCTTCTAGATTCTGGCAATACGGCGTGGTGGGCAGATTGCCGCCGTAGATGGAGGAGCAACCGGTGGCGTTGGCCACCAGCATCCGGTCGCCGAACAACTGGGTGGCCAGCTTCAGGTAAGGGGTTTCGCCGCAACCCGAGCAGGCGCCGGAGAATTCGAACAGCGGCTGGAGCAACTGCACGTCCTTCACCTGGCTGGCCGAGAGCAGATTGCGATCGGTTTCGGGAATGGAAAGGAAGAAATCCCAATTGGCGGCTTCGCTTTCACGCAGCGGCGCCTGGGCCACCATGTTGATGGCGCGGTGCTTCACCTCGCTCTTGCTCTTGGCCGGGCAGATCTGCACGCACAGGGTGCAGCCGGTGCAGTCTTCGGGAGCCACCTGCAAGGTGTACTTGCGCTCCTTCATGTCCTTCCAGCGGGCGGGAACGGATTTGAAGGTCGCCGGAGCGCCGGCTAGGGCCGGATCGTCGTAAATCTTGGCGCGAATCACGCTGTGGGGGCAGACCAGCACGCACTTGCCGCACTGGATGCAAAGCTGCTCATCCCACACCGGAATTTCAAGGGCGATGTTGCGCTTCTCCCACTGCGAGGTAGCGGTGGGGAAGGTGCCGTCGATGGGCATGGCGCTCACCGGCAGGCTGTCGCCTTCGCCGGCCACCATCCGGGCGGTGACCCGCTGGACGAAATCGGGGGCGGCGGCGGGAACCGGCGGGCGCAGGTCGAACAGCGCCGTGACTTTGCCGGGAACCTTGACTTCGTGCAGATGATCGAGGGCCGCATCCACCGCGGCGAAGTTCTTCTGCACCACGCTTTCTCCGCGCTTTCCGTAGGTTTTCTTAATGGAATACTTGATGGCCTCGATGGCCTCTTCCCGGGGCAGCACGCCGCTGATGGCGAAGAAGCAGGTCTGCATGATGGTGTTGATGCGGCCGCCCATGCCGGTCTTCTTGGCCACTTCGTAGCCGTCGATGATGTAGAACTTCAGCTTTTTGTCGATGATCTGTTGCTGCACCAGGCGCGGCAGGTGATTCCAAACCTCGTCCGGGCCATAGGTGCTGTTGAGCAGGAAGGTCGCGCCGGGTTCGGCGGCCTTGAGCATGTCGATGCGCTCCAGGAAGGAGAACTGGTGGCAGGCGATGAAGCTGGCCTTGGTGATGAGATAGCTGGAGTGCAGCGGCCTGGGTCCGAAGCGCAGGTGCGAGGTGGTGATGGCGCCGGACTTCTTGGAGTCGTAGACGAAATAGCCCTGGGCAAAGTTGGCGGTTTCCTCGCCGATGATCTTGATGGAATTCTTGTTAGCCCCCACGGTGCCATCGGCGCCCAGGCCATAGAACAAAGCGCGAACGGTGCCGGGGACTTCGGTGGAAAATTCGGGGTCGTAGTCCAGGCTGGTGAAAGTTACATCGTCGTGGATGCCGACGGTGAAGTGATTCTTAGGATTGGGCTTGGCTAGGTTGTCGAACACGCCTTTGACCATCGCCGGAGTGAATTCCTTGGAGGCCAGGCCGTAGCGCCCGCCGACCACTTTCTTCGAAATGCCCATTTCGGCGAGCGCGGTGACCACATCCACGTAGAGCGGCTCGCCGGGGGCGCCGGGTTCCTTGGTGCGGTCGAGAACCGCGATTTTGGCGGCGCTGGCGGGCAGGGCAGCCACGAAGGCTTCGATGGCGAACGGCCGGTAGAGGTGCACCTTCAGCAGGCCGGCCTTTTCGCCGGCGGCATTCAGCGCGGCGACGGCCTCTTCGGCCACTTCGGCGCCCGATCCCATCATAATGAGCACCCGCTCGGCATCCGGCGCGCCGAAGTAATCAAAGAGATGATACTGGCGGCCGGTGAGGTCGCCGAACTTGTCCATCACGTTCTGCACGATGGTGGGGGCGGCCAGGTAGTACGGGTTGACGGTTTCGCGGGCCTGGAAATAGACGTCGGGGTTCTGGGCGGTGCCGCGGATCACGGGATGATCAGGGGAAAGGGCGCGGGCGCGGTGGGCGCGGACCAGTTCCTCGTCGATCATGGCGCGGAGATCGGCGGGAGTGAGCTGTTCGACCTTGGCGACCTCATGGGAGGTGCGGAAGCCGTCGAAAAAGTGGACAAACGGGATGCGCGATTCGAGCGTGGCCGCCTGGGCGATGAGGGCGAAATCCATCACTTCCTGGACCGAATTGGAAGCCAGCATGCCGAAGCCGGTGGCGCGGGCGGCCATCACGTCGCTGTGGTCGCCGAAGATGGAGAGCGCGTGGGTGGCCAGGGCGCGGGCGGCCACGTGGAACACCGTAGACGTCAGTTCACCCGCGATTTTGAACATGTTGGGGATCATCAGCAGGAGGCCCTGCGACGCCGTGAAGGTGGTGGAGAGGGAGCCGGCTTGCAGGGCGCCGTGCAGTGCGCCGGCCGCTCCCCCCTCGCTTTGCATCTCGATGACCGTCGGCACGGTGCCCCAGATGTTGGTTTTCTGTTCGGCGGACCACTGGTCCGCCCACTCGCCCATATTGGACGAAGGGGTAATGGGATAAATGGCAATGACTTCGTTGATTTGATGCGCTACGTAAGCGGCGGCCTCGTTGCCGTCGATGGTGACTTTCGGACGAACCGTGGCGGATGAGTTGGTCAACTCGCTACCCTCCTTGAACCGATAATGGAATGGACTGCCTTAAAACAACATTATAAGACCTGTTTGTCGTAAAAATCTACATATTTTTGACTTTGGGGTCTGAAATTCGAGAAGGGGTGGGCTTGCGGCGGAACGGAGCCAAATAGGGGCGGTCGGGGGACGGCGGTTGGGGGATGTTCCGGCGGCGTTGCAGCCGGCGGGGATCGCCGGCCCTTTCTCCGGCCTGGTCTTCAGCGCCGAAGCCTTCACCGGCCGGCGTTTCCAGCGGCTTTGCCCGCTCCCCACCGGATTTCCGCAGCACGTCGCGGTCCCTATACAAGAGTCAGCGGAGTCTCCAGAACCTCACCGGTGAGCAGGTCCACCAGGGGATCCAGATAGCCAAGGGCCCCGTCCCACGCTGATCCGCCTACTCCAGCAGATCCTCTTTCCACAGCCTCCGGCCCGCAATGGCCGTGTGGAAGGCCCACCCCGCCAGCGCCACCACCGTCCCCAGCAGGAAAACCTCGCTGCTGAAATACCAGGCCTGCGTCTCCGTCGTCAGCGGCGCATTCCCCAGCATCATGGCCACAAACACCCCCACCGCAATGGTCAACAATCCGCGGCGCAACATGCTGATTGCCAGAATGCCGTAGCCCGCCACCGAAAGCGCCACGTTTAATGCAACATGCGGCCCTCCCAGGCCGGTAGCGCTCCACAGCAGCACGAAGGCCGCCCCGGCCAGCCATTGGTTGCGCAGCAGGGCCCGCAGAATCAGCATCAGGAAGAAGAAGAACAGCGCTTCGCGAATGCCGTGCGGCACCGCCATCAGGCAGGCGGCCAGCGTGCCGCGCACGCCCTGAAGCGTTTGCGGATCGGCCAGGTTCGGTGTGCCTCCGCCGAAGTGTCGCGCTGCCACAGTCCCCGCCGCGCCGATGGTCGCCAGCGCGGCTCCCAGCGCGCAGCCGCGCAGCACATCGCTGCCCACCACCGGATCGCGGACGCGGCCGATCAGCACGCTCGACCAGGAAATCAGCGTGTGCGGCCACCGCCGCCGCGCAATGGGCTCCAGCCCGAGGTACACCGTCCAGATCAGCACCGCGTAAAAGCTCGCCGTGGCCAGGGCGATGAAAAACATCCCCAGCGTTCCCGCCGAACCCGTCAGGTGCGAGCGCGTCAGCCAGAGGGTCATTTCCAGGGCGAAGAAAAACGCCGCCAGCCGGAAAGCGCCTCGCCGGTCGCCGCGGCCCGCAGCCAGGTTGCGCCGTGCCAGCCAGGCACTGCCGAAGCAGCACACCAGCGCCACCAGCGAGTAGATGGTGTACTTGATGGCGTCGCCCGTGGAGGTGCTGTCGTCGGCCGCGCGGTCCGGTGTCGTCCACGGCTGGATCACCTGAAAGTAAACTGGCTGCCCACGCAGCGCCGCGGCTTCCACGCGCAAGGGGCGCGGTTGAGTCCCGGTCCATGCCATCCGCGTATCGGAAGTCTCGAGCGAAGTCCACAGCGGCTCGGCCGTCTGAAACCGGGCCATGTCCAGCCCGGCGGCGGCGAACAGCGGACTCCAGTCCACGGTGCGGGTCGCCGGCCCCTTATCCGGCGCCTGCCGCTGATCGGGCATGCGCTCCAGGCGCAGCAGGTTGCCGCGCGCATCCATTTCCAGGCGCACGCCGCCGGAATCCTCAAACGGCGGATCATCCTCCTGCACCAGCCCTGGCGTCAGCAGGTCGTCGTGCATCATCAGGCCGGTGAGCGCCCCGGCACTCTGGCGATACCAGAATTGCAGCAGCTCCGGCCTTTGCGGAAGCACGCTCTCCCAATCCGGCTTAGGGTTCTGTTTCTTGATATCGCCAAGAACGCCGGAATCGAATTGGTAGCCATAGGCTTGGTCGGCGCGGTGCAGTCCCGGCGCCAGGCGCGCAATCAGGTCCCTCGCCTTCTGCACCATCACGTCCGGCGGATACTCGGGCCGCAGCATTTCCAGGGCGTTGGTGCCGCTCATTACCGTGGCGATCACACAGGTCAGAATGGTCAGCAGAATCACTGCCGCCCGGCGCACCGGCAGCCCTTCGCCCTGTCCGGCCTTGGCCACCATTTCCGGCGAAGGCGTTTCCCCCGCCGCCAGTGCCGCCGCCAGCGGATCGCCTCCCGGCAGCGCCGCCGACACCGCCAGCGCCGAAGCCGGCCGCTGCGCCGGATTATTCTGCAGGCAGCGCAGAATGGCGCGTTCAATAGCCGGGTCCAGTTCCCGCACCAGCGTCGAGGGGCTTACCGGCGTGCTCTCCTTGTGCGCCCGCATCAGGTCCGCCAGGGTGGTCGATTCGTACGGCAGCTTGCCGGTGAAGATTTCGTACAGCACCAGCCCCAGCGAGAAGATATCGCTGCGGACCGTCACCTCCTGGCCGGCGAGCTGTTCCGGTGCCATGTAAGCCGGGGTGCCGTTGCGCACCTCCGCGCCCTCGATCTGCCCCGCCAGTCCGGCCAGCCCGAAATCCGTCAGCAGCACCTGGCCGCGCCCGTCCAGCATCACGTTGCCGGGTTTCAGGTCGCGGTGCAGCACGCCCTTGGCATGCGCCGCCGCCAGGCCCGCGCAAAGCTGGCGGGCAATCTCCAGCGCCTTATCGGGAGGCAGGCGGCCGATGCGCCGCAGCAGCGAGCCGAGATCCTCGCCATCCGCATACTCCATCGAGAGGAAATACAGCCCCGCTGCTTCGCCCAGGTCGTAAACCCGGCACACGTTGGGATGGGAGACCTGCCGCGCAATGCGGACCTCGTTGCGGAAGCGCGTCAGGGCCGCCTCGTTGCCGCTCAAGGATTCGGGCAGAAACTTCAGCGCCACCGGCTGCTCCAGCGCCAGGTCGTCGGCCCGGTAGACCTCGC
This sequence comes from Bryobacteraceae bacterium, assembly GCA_035505095.1. Classification (GTDB taxonomy): domain Bacteria; phylum Acidobacteriota; class Terriglobia; order Bryobacterales; family Bryobacteraceae; genus JOPF133. The sequence goes on from DATJRE010000402.1 coordinate 13,861, forward strand.
CCATGCCGCCCTTGCCCAGCAGCGCCACGATGCGGTAGCGACCGCCCAGAATCTGCCCCGGCGCAAACCGTCCCGCCGCGCTGGAACTGGAAATATGAGAAATACGAGACGGACGGCTGGTGATTCCGTTGGAGGGCGTTGCCCGCGGCGTGGGCGTCGACGCCGCGACCGTCTGGGTGGCCAGGGCGTCGCTCGATACCGCCCGCCCGCAGGAAGAGCAAAACTTCCCGCCCCCCGGAATCTCACCGCCGCACGCTGGACACCGCGCCATCGAAACTCCTGGGATTATAATCGCACGATCACCGAATCGGGCGAAAATAACCGCTTTCCCTGGTCCGGCTTGCCGCCGATAGCCGCCGGGAACTCACCACCCTCGTGCTATACCAGGAAGCGGAAGAACGGCCGTGCCCGACTATCCCCAACCCACCCCCAAATCCGTAAACCCCACCCCGGTCGCCCAAGCCCAACCAATTTTGCCGAACGAACCCATTTTCCTCTGCAACCCACACAAACCAGAAGACATGGACACCTCACTACAAACCCATCCCGAACCCTGGCGGCGTCTCCCGGCGCTCCCGTCCGACCCTCCTACCACAGTGTGCCCAACCCATTGCACAGAACGAACCCATTTTTCCCTTGCAACTCACACAAACCGAAAAGGATGCTTCCATGAGTAGCGAACCCGGTTCCACCCCACGCGGCCCCTCTCGCCTATCACTGGCGTTGCTGGCCGCGGTCCTCCTCCTCCCCGGCACAGCCATGGCGCAGGAACCAGCCCGTCGCCCGGATGGCATCTACGCCGAGATCCACACCTCCAAGGGCTTGATCGTGGCGCGCCTGGAGGCTGACCTCACTCCCATGACCGTGGCCAATTTCGTAGGGCTGGCCGAAGGCACCATCGCCAATGCTGCATTCGACCCCGGCAGGCCCTTCTTCGACGGGTCGCCCTTCCATCGGGTGGCCCCCGGCCATGTGATCCAGACCGGCATTCCCCAATCCACCCGCGCCCGTGGTCCCGGTTACACCTTCCCCAACGAGATCCATGCGCGGCTCAGCCACAATCACGCCGGCGCCTTGAACATGGCCAACAGCGGCCCCAACACCAACGCGTCGCAGTTCTGCATCACCCTGGGCGACCGCTCTTACCTGGATGGCGACTACACCGTCTTCGGCGAAGTAGTCGAGGGCCTCGACGTGGTCATGCGGATCGTCCAGGGGGATGTGGTCCAGAGCGTGCGAATCCTGCGCGTAGGCGCCCGTGCCCAGGCGTTCCATCCCACTACCGAGTCCTTCCAGGCGCAGGTCAAGGCCGCCACCGCGCGAGTAGCCGAGCACGAGCAGAAGAAGCGGCTGGCCGAGCAGGAATGGATTGCCCGCAATTACCCCAAAGCCACCGGTCCGGCCGGCGGCGTCTTGACGGAGCAACTTGTCGAACCGCCGCGCGGACAAGCCCCGGCTTCGGGACCGCTCCCCGTGCGCTACCGCGGAACCGAAGTGCGCTACCGGGGTCTGGTGATCGGGCGCCAGGGTCCGCCGCTCGAAACCACGGCCTTCGCCAGCGGCGATAAGGGCGTTCCCGGGTTCGTCGATTCGCCCAAAGTCTTTCCGTTCGAGCCGGGTAAGACCAAGCTCAATCCCGGCCTGGATGGCGTCCTCGCCACCATGCATCCCGGTGAGCGCCGCCTGGTGATTGTGCCCGCCGCCGAAGGTTACGGACGGGCCGGCCT
>DATJRE010000403.1:0-27823 GCA_035505095.1 Bryobacteraceae bacterium
CGGAAGCACCACGTGCGAAGGGTATTGCCGCGACCGGTACACGGTCTGCTCCGCCTTCTGGTAATCCGAGTCTTTGGCCAGAAAGATATTGTCCACATACTTCTGCGGATTGCGGTCGTACAGCGGAAACCAGGTGCTCAGCACCTGCACCATAATGCGATGGCCCTTGAGGAACGCGTGATCGTTGGTGTGCAGGTCGATCCGGTAGGCGGTGGCCTGGTTGGGGACGATTGGCTTGGGATGCTCGAAGCTTTCGCGGAACCGGCCGCGCAGGATTTCGTCGGCCACCATCAGCTCGTATCCGGCCAGCGAGGCGTCTTCCGGGTTCGATTCCGGGTAAACGTCGATCAGCTTCACCACCCAATCGCTGTCCGACCCGGTGGTGGCGGCGAAGAGATCGGCCACGATATCGCCGGCGATGTGGATATCCTGGGTCAGCGGTGCGGTCTGCCATGACAGAACGTCCGGCCGGCTCTCGACGAAGCGCTGGTCTTCCACCAGCCACGCTGGCCAGCCGCCGCCGGGGTACGTCGGGCTGATGGGGCGATGGCGGTACGGCACCGGATGCGCGGGGTCGGAAAGATAGCTGTCCGAGCCGTCGTCCTTGGGCGCATCGAAGGAAAGCCGGCCGTTGGCGTGGAAGTAGAGGTTGGAGGGCTGGGCGGAGCGCGGCGGCCACGAATTGTACTTCTCCCAGCGGTTGGAGCCGGTTTGGAAGACCATAGCTTCGGGGAAGTCGCGCGCGCCCTTGTCCTTCAGCCAGTAGGCGAACCAGGGGGCCTCGATCTGCTCCTTGAAATATTTGCTGGTGTTGCTGTCGAGTGGGATGGGGCCCAGCCGCGTGCCATCCATGCGGGCCCAGCCGCCATGGTTCCACGGGCCGGCCACCAGGTAGTTCAGGTGATGCGGATCGTCCTTCTCGAACAGCTCATAGATTTTGAGAGGGCCGTAAAAATCCTCCTGGTCCCACCAGCCGCCCACGTTGAGGTTGGGCACCTTGGGCGAATGGATGTAGCGCGGGAAGGCCTGCTTCTGCCAGAACTCGTCGTAATTGGGGTGGTTCACGAAGTCGTTCCAGGTGGGCAGGCTGCCGTGAAGATATTTCGCGTTGACGTTGGAAAGCGCGCCCAGGTCCAGATACCACTGGTACGTGTCGGCGCGGTCGAATTCGAAATGGGTGTTGGCCTCTTTGGCGGTTTCCATCATGGCCGCGTATTCGAAACCGTAGCTGAGGCGGAAAGCGCCGTTGTGGTGGAAGTCGTCGCCCAGGAACATGTCGGCGGGCGAGGCCTGCTCGGATGCGGCTTTGAGAGCCGGGTGCGGCTCCAGCAGAGCCATGGTGGTGAGCCAACCGCCGTAGGAGATCCCCAGGATGCCCACGCGGCCGTTATTGCCGGCGACGTTGTGGATCATCCATTCGATGGTGTCGTAGGCGTCGGTGCCTTCGTCGATGCCTTTCGGGTTCTTGGGATCGCGCGGCGGGCGCTGCATCACGAACCGGCCTTCCGACTGGAACCGGCCGCGGATGTCCTGAAAGGCGAAGATATAGCCATCGGCAACCAGGTAAGGGTAGCGGGCCAGCAGCGTTTTCTCCGCGTCGGGCGCGCCGTAGGGAGTGCGCTCCAGCAGGATCGGCAGCGGTGCAGAGGCGTTACGCGGGGTGAAGAGGACGGTGTGGAGTTTGATGCCGTCGCGGGTAGGGATCATCACCTCGCGCTTGTCGAACGGTTGCGCAAAGGCCGCGCAGACAAGCAGCCACGGGGCGAGAAGGCGCAGGACGGTTGGCATATCCAGCGACTATACAGGGGCAGCCGGAGGCGGCGCAAGCGCTATGAGGTACACAGCCCCGGCCCATCCAGGCCGGTGGTTTTCAGGAAGCCGTCGCGAACGTCGAAGATGCCGGGAAACTTCTTTTCCCAACCGCGGTTGGCGGCAGGCACGTATTCGCGGGCGTTGGCTTCCAGCGACGAAACGCCGGGGACGTGAGCGGCGATGCCTACCGAATGGACCAGGGCGGCGCCGGGACAGGTGAGGTCCTGCACGCAGCGGAACATCTTGTATTTCTGGGTGGCCGCCGCCAGCAGCAGTGTCTGGGATTGGCCTTTGCAGGCCTTGAGGGCGACGCCGGTGTAGCCCATCTCGCGGGCCAGCAGAAGGGCGTCCAGCCCGGTCAGCGATTCGTCGATTACCACGGGCCGCAGTTTGGCCGCTTCGAACATGGTGTTCTGGCGGTTGGCCGCGAGGTCGCGCGCGGTGGGCTGTTCCACGTACTGCACGCGCTCGAACGCCGTGGGCGCCTTGACGCGCAGGTGGCGGTCGAAATCCAGCAGGTATTGCACGTTGGGGCAGCGCTCGTTGAAATCCAGCGAATACAGCCACTCTTTCAGGCCGCGGCGGGCCTGGGCGGCTACCGTAACGCGGTCGATGGCGGCCACGCGGTCCACATCCCACGCCAGGTCGTTGCCATTGAGCTTGATCTTGAGGGCGGTGACGCCGCTATAGGGGATCCACTCTTCCAGCGATTCGGGAAGGCCGTCGCCGATGTGCTTCTTCACTTCGGCGGGCGTGAGCGGGTCGGAGGCGCCTACCGAATGATACATGCGGATGCGCGGCGTGCAGGTGGCCTGGATGTACCGGTCGAGGAATTCGCCGCGGAATTCGGGGGTCAGGTAGTGGGCCAGATCGTAGGCCACGAAATCCTTCCCGCAGACTTCGAAGCTGTTGCGGCCGTGGAGGCGTCCGAAGGCATCGTGTACGGCGGCATCCACCGGGCTGGCGGTCACCAGGGTACACAGCTTGGGGATGGGGCGCGGCAGGTTCAGCTCACGGGAAGTTTCCGTGGCGGCCTTGAGGTATTCCGGCTCGAGCACGGTGTTGACGTCCAGCGGGTGGGCGTAGGCGCGGAAACCCTGGGTTTGGCGGGCGATTTTGGCAGCCAGCGATTTCATGGCCGCGAGGGTGGTGTCGTAAGGAATATCGGGCGCCGGGAACGACCACACATTGCCCAGCGGCATGGCAGCGAATCCGGCGGCCGTCTTGCCCTGTTTGGAATGCAGGCGGCAGTGGACATTGAGCATGGTGACGCGGTCCACTTCCTTGCCGCCGAATTTGTAAGGGGCGCGGTAGAGGTAGTCCGCGAAGCCGATCTGGATTTCGTCGATCTGGGCATCCGTGGAACTGGCCGCCCTCAGCAGCATGGGCATGGCCAGAAGTTCCCGGCGGCTCATCTTCATAGGGCGGCCTGGATAAGTTGGCCGCGCAGGGTGGTGAGGTCGCGTTTCATGGCCGCGAAAACCTCGGATTGCGGGATGGTGATTTTGGCCTTGCCGCTATTGGCGCCGCCCAAGTCGTACTCGAAGTGCTGCTGCAGCGGGCCATGGAAACCCGCGGCTTTCACCATTCTCAGGAATTCGGCCATGTGTACCATGCCCCTGCCCAGGGGCTGCCATTCGGGCTGCCAGGCGCCTTTGGTGTCCTTGGCCCACTCAAAATCCTTCACCGCGATGCCGCGCAGATGCGGGCCGGTGATTTTGAAGCTGTTGATCCAACCGCCCAGGCCGCCTTCGATGGTGGCGTGCGCGACGTCGTAGTTGACGCCCACCTGCGCCGGGTCGATGTCCTGCATGATGATGTGCAGGTCCCAGATGGAGGCGCCCACCACGCCGGCGCCGGAGTGAGTGTGGTACATGGCGCAGGCGCGGTGCCGGGCATTCAGGGCGGCGAGTTTGACCAGGCGGGGCCGGAAGGCGGCGAGCTGGCGCGGGTAAGGCTCGCCGGTGTATTTGAAGCCGCCGAAGCGGTAGTAGGGAATGCCAAGACCGGCGGCGGTAGCCACCATGTCTTCGGCGAAGGGCGTATCGGCGTCCACGATATCGGTGGTGATCATGGGCACTTCGAGCCCCTGGGCACGGATGGTTTTGACCAGCGCCGGCAGATCCTGGCGGACTCTTTCCGGCTCCACATGGCCGCCTTTCCGGACGGTGATATCGATGCCGTCAAAGCCGATTGCCGCGGCGCCGCGGGCCAGAGCTTCGCCTTGCAGAAACTGCAAGTGCTTGGAGAAGATGGCTACCTTGGTGGCCGGCCGTGGCCCCTCGGCCGCGGAAGCCAGCAGGGCTGCGCCGGCCAAAAGGCTGCGCCGCGAAAGCGAAGAGAGGTCGCGGGTGGGCATTTCCCTTTTAGAATACCGCCGGAGGCGGAGGGAAAAGCGTCAAGGACGCCAGCCGGGCGCCTTGAAGCCCGGCCACCGGATGGCCGCGATACCTGAGCCGCCAGGTTAATCCTGGCAAGCCATCATAATGCTTCGTAGCCGCTCGATCTCGTCAAAGCTCAGCAGTCCGTGTTTGCAGAACCGCGAATTCTTTCCGTCGACGTGCTTGCAATCGAAGAGAGCGACGAAGCTCATCATGAAAACGATCGAAAACAACGCGTAGTAGTGGGTCATAGATTGGCTCCGGTTCTTAGTATGCCGAGTGGCCCGGAGTTCTGACAGTACCGCGAGTTCGGCAGCCGTACTGGACGCCATACTAAGAAAGGTCTAGTCACAAAACTTAGGGATCAGGATATTTCTTATGCACCGGGAGAGTATATTTCAGGCGCGTGGTCCTTGCGGGCCGTGGGGGGCAGCCGCTCAGCGGGCGATCGGAGGCCACGGCAACCAGGGCGAAGGTGGGTCCCGGCCGGTTATCGGTCGCGGAACGGAACCCAGGCTTACTTCCCAGGCTTACTTCTTGCAGCGCGGGTCGGTAGCGTTTTTCGCGTCCTTGCAGTCGACCGCCGGGGTCTCCTTGGTCTTATCGTCGGGCAGCGGCGGCGGGGTTTCGGAATCGAAGGTGATCTCGGAATCCGCGGAATACTTACGGTAGAGGCGGAATTCCTCGTCGATGCGCTGCAACTGGTCGCTGAAGGTGGCATCCACCCGGGCTTTGAGCGGCAGCAGGAAGGTGTGGCCGGAAAGCTCCGTGTAGTCGTAGTCCAGCACATCCTTCACGGAGCGCACCGGGAAGCCATCGGGCACCTCCTCGGCCTCGCTGGTGACGCGCATGATGGCGTGCGAGTCGGGGTCCACCTCCACCAGGCCATGGTAGGCCGTCACTACGCTCAGCTTGCCATCGTCCACAGTAATGCGGTATTGCGAGCGGTCCTGTTCGATGTGGTAGGCGAAGGCCATTACGCGTTTGCCGCGCAGGGTGCCCCAGTGGTCCCACTCGAAACGGGCTTCGCTCGAAGGCTCGAAAACCTCGCGCATCATGCTGCCGAAGTCGCCGAACGATTTGCTGCCGCCCATCTCGGCGTAATCCTTATTTACCAGCGAGTTATTCACCAGGATGACCTTGTAATCCTCCTTCTGCTGGAAGTAGCTGAGGCGGATTTGCAGCGTGTCGGCCAATTGCCAGTAAGGGTCGCTATCGGCGCTGCCGCCGTGCAGCGTGCCGGGTTTGCGCGCGGCGTACCGGCGGGTGACCTGGGTGCAGATGAAATCCGGCAGGCTTTTGCTGTAATTCAGCGCGTATTGGCGGACGTCGTCGATGATGGCGGCCTGCTCCACGGAGGTGGGCGGCGGAATGGGGCGGGGCTTGGCGTCCGGCACCAGCGGTTGGGCGGCCATAAGCTGCTGGGTGCGGTCGCGCAGGGCGCGGAGGGCGGCAACGGTTTTCGGTCCGATGCCATAGCCCTGGATCTCTTCGATGGTGCGGTCGTCAAGCCGCTGGTTGAGTTTGACTTTGCCGAGGTAACCCGCCACCTCTTTGTCAGTCATCTTCAACTGGACGGAGGATTGCAAGAATTTGGCCAGTTCGCTGACGGATAACGTCTGGCCGAGAGCGGCGAGGCAGACCGCCAATACGCCAGCCAGAAGGCGGTAACGCATTCTCCTATTTTCTCAAACCGGGACGGTGGGTGGTACGGTGGCAAAATGGCACATCCGGGCGCCCTGTTAGAGCCGTATTAGAGTGGATGCGTGGATGAACTCGCCGATCGCGTCACTCGCCTGGAAGAGTCCTGGGTCGCGCCTTCAGCGCCATCGAAGCACTGGCCGAAAAACAAGAGAAACCGGACGATGTTCTGGTGTTGCTCACCGAGGCTCAGAACCGGACCACTCAGCAGATCGCCGAACTGGCCGCTCAGGCCGACCGGCGGCAGGCCGAGGCCGAGAAGCGGCAGGCCGAAACGAATCGGCAAATGGCCGAACTGAACCGCCAGCTCGATGAGCGGATCAACAAGCTGGTGGTCGCCATCGGCGAATTTCTGCGCCGCGGCGACAGGCTGTAACCGGCTCTCCCCCGGCAATTTCCGCTTTCCGAGCGGCAATCCCCCTGCCATGGTCTAGAATGGGCGAAGTGGAAATACGCCGGATGTGCCCGCATTGCCGGGCCTTTATCACTACGCGAGACAAAGTCTGTCCGTATTGCAATGAAAGAGTCGGGCCGCGCGCCATAGATCGCGACGAATCCCAGGGCGGGTTCATCGGGGGTTTCATTCCCCATGCGCGATTCAACACGATGATGATCATGCTGATCAACTTCGGGCTCTACATTGCCACCTCCGTCTACAGCATGAAAGCCGGGCGGGGCGATGCCATGAGTCTGGATGCGCAGACGCTGGTGGATTTCGGCGCCAAGTGGACTCCCTACATCCGCCTGGGAGGCCAATGGTGGCGGCTGGTGACGGCCGGCTTTCTGCACGGCGGGCTACTCCACATCGCGATGAATTCATGGGTCTTATTCGATTTGGGCGCACAGGTGGAGGAGGTGTACGGGGCCAGCCGGATGCTGGTCATCTACTTTATATCGAGCGTGGGCGGCTTTTACGTAAGCTCGCTGTGGGCCGCGGGTCCCTCGGTGGGAGCTTCGGCAGCCCTGTTCGGCCTGATCGGCGCCATGATCGCCATGGGCATCAAGCACCGCAGCACCCTGGGCGATCACGTCAAGAGCCTGTACATTCGCTGGGCCATCTACGGTTTGCTGTTCGGCCTGCTGCCGGGAATCGACAACGCGGCGCATATCGGCGGGTTGACGTTCGGCTTCCTGGTGGCGTGGGTGGCCGGCCTGCCGCGGTCGCCCGAATCGCCGGTAGAGCGGGTGTGGCAGGTTGCCTCCTGGCTTTGCATTTTGATTACAGTCTTTTGCTTTCTAAAGATGTACTTGTGGCTCAGCCAAACTGCGTGATAATAGGCTATATGCGATTTTGCACGTTAGCCTTGGCTCTGGCGCTGAGTTGCGGCGCCGGCATGGTGGCCCAGGCCGCCCAAAACCCCGCCGCGAAAGCGGCCCGGAAGCGTGCGAAGCAGAACCGCAAGGCCATCAATAAGCGGGTCAAATCGCAAAGAGTCAAGGCCGCCAAGGTGAAGCGTGTAAAGGTCCGCAAGGCCAAGTAAACGCGGCTTTTCGCCGCCTGTGGCAGACCGGCGGGCGAAAAAGAACAAATTCTCCTCGAAATAGTACTAACCGGGGTTCGATTTTTTTTCGTGCCGTGTTACGCTCTACTCTGGTTGACTGGTCCGGGAGGCCCTTCATGAAAACGTCTCGGTTGGCCGCATTCCTGCCGCTGATGCTGGCTTGCGGAACCGCATTTGCCAGCACGATCACGCTGGGATCCATTGCGACGAATGATATTGCGGTGTTTGGCTTCGATTCGGGCTTCCCGTCGACGTCCAGCGTCAACGTGGTGAACAGCGGTTCTCACATCGACGTAACCGGAAACGTGGTTAGCCCAGTCGTCACGAATGCCGCAGGCCTGACGTTCACCGCCGGCTCGGGGACGGCAACGCCAACCACCACGGAGGAAAACGACCTCGCGTCAGTAGTGACGCAGCTTAACGCCTTATCGTATACCTCCGACACCATCACCAGCGGGGCCACCAATGTCATCAGCACCCCTGGCGACTATACGATCAATGGGGTCCTCGGCGCCAATACGGTGATTGACCTCACCGGGCCAGGCCCCTACGTGTTCAAGACCTCGGGGAACCTGGACTTGACCAACGTCACCATCAACGACGAGAATGCCAGCCTTTCGAGCGACGATGTGTTCTGGTATACCACCGGAACGGTAGACATCGAGAACAGCAAGGTCTTCGGAGACGTGGTGCAGGCGAGTGGCGCCAACAATATCCTGGAGACGGCGTCTGCCGGCGGCACCCTGAGCGGCAGTCTGACCGGCCGGTTTCTGTCGGAAGGCTTCACCACCGGCCTGACTGCGGTACAGGCTTCCACGCTCACGATCAACGCTTTCCAGGCCGGGGATACCCCCGAGCCGACCACTTTCGCTTTGGTCTTCCTGGGCTTCGCGGGACTGGCGGCCAAGGTTCGCCGGCGCCGCTGATTCCGTCCCGTACAGCGCCCATCCGGCGTACAATAAAGATATCCAACTCACCTCCCCATGGCGGGCGGAGCGCGTCCGCTTGGAGGAGCAACCGTAGCGATGTCTTTCGTCCACCTGCACTGCCACACCGATTATTCCCTGCTGGATGGGGCCTGCGATATCGACGAGCTGATGAAGATCGCGGTGGCCCAGAAGATGCCGGCCGTGGCCATGACCGACCATGGGAATCTGTTCGGAGCTGTGAAGTTCTACAACGCCGCCAAGGCCGCGGGCGTCCACCCGGTAATCGGCTGCGAAGTCTATGTTTCGCAGCAGGGGCACAAGTCGCGCTCGGATTCCGACCGCTACAACCACCTGGTGCTGCTGTGCGAGAACCAGGAGGGCTACCGCAACCTCATCAAGCTAGTTTCCACCGGCTACCTGGACGGCTTTTACTATAAGCCGCGCATTGACGTAGACCTGCTCTCGCAGCATTCCAAAGGGCTGATCGGGATGTCGGCCTGCCTGCGCGGCCACATCGCCGAAGCCATCCTCTCGGATAAGTACGAGGACGCCCGCCGCCTGGCCCACACCTATTCCGATATCCTGGGCCGCGACAATTTCTTCCTGGAAGTGCAGGACCACCACCTGGAGCAGGACAAGCGCCTGACGCCCGAGCTGAATCGCCTGTCGCATGAGACCGGACTGCCGCTGGTGGCCACCAACGATTCGCACTATCTGCGCAAGGAGGATGCGCGGGCGCACGAACTGCTGCTCTGCATCCAGACCGGCAAGACCTACAGCGATCCGAACCGGATGCGCTGGAACACACCCGATTTCTACCTGAAGTCGCGTGACGAAATGATGGAGTTGTTCGGCGAGTTGGAAGACGCGCTGGACCGGACCTGGGAGATCGCCCAGCGCTGCCAGGTGAAGCTGGAGAAGGTGAAGGAGCCGTTTCCGCGCTTCGATGTGCCGGCCGAACACTCCACCGACACCTACTTTGAATACGTGGCCCGTCAGGGCTTCGAGAAGCGCCGTCCCCGGTTGGAGGCCATGCGCGCCAAGGGCATTCTGAAGCACGACCTGGCGGACTACGCCGAGCGCTTGGACCGCGAGATCCAGATGATCCAGAAGATGAAGTTTTCAGGCTACTTCCTGATTGTCTGGGACTTCATCCGCTACGCCAAGGGCAAGGACATACCGGTGGGGCCGGGGCGCGGATCGGCTGCGGGCAGCCTGGTGGGCTATGCCATGGCCATCACCGATATCGACCCGCTGCAATACGGGCTGCTGTTCGAGCGCTTCCTCAACCCCGAGCGCGTGAGCATGCCCGATATCGACGTGGATTTCTGCATGCACCGGCGCGGCGAGGTGATCCAGTACGTCACCGAAAAGTACGGGCGCGAGCAGGTGGCGCAGATCATCACCTTCAACACCCTGGGAGCACGGGCCGCGATCAAGGATGTGGGCCGCGTGCTGGAAATTCCCTTTGCCGACGTGGACCGCATCACCAAGCTGGTGCCCAACGTCCTGAACATCTCGCTGACCGACGCCATGGCGCAGGAACCGGGCTTCGGCGAGCTATCCAAGAAAGACCCCAGGGTGGCTGACGTGCTCCAGGTGGCGCTTCGGCTGGAGGGGCTGGCGCGCAACTGCTCGGTGCACGCCGCGGGGGTGGTGATCTCGCCCCAGCCGCTCAAAGAGCTGGTGCCTCTGTACAAGACCAACCGCGAGGAAATTGTGACCCAGTTCGACATGAGCGGACTGGAAAAACTCTCGTTGTTGAAGATGGACTTCCTGGGCCTCACCACGCTCACGCTCATCCAGGACGCCCTGCGCATGATCCACAAGCGGCACGGCGTGGAGTTGGTACCGGAAGACCTGCCGCTGGACGACCCGGCCACCTACGAGATTTTCTGCAAGGGCCTCACCAGCGGGGTGTTCCAGTTCGAATCCGCGGGCATGTGCGACATCCTGCGGCGCTACCAGCCCAGCCGCCTGGAAGACCTCACGGCGCTCAACGCGCTCTACCGGCCGGGGCCGATCCAGGGCGGCATGGTGGACGATTTCATCGAGCGTAAATGGGGCCGCCGCGCGGTGCAGTACGACCTGCCCGAATTGAAGGAGCTGCTCGAAGAGACCTACGGCGTGATCGTGTACCAGGAGCAGGTGATGCAGATTTCCAATCGCGTGGCGGGCTACTCGCTGGGCGATGCCGACCTGCTGCGCCGCGCCATGGGCAAGAAGAAGGTCGAAGAGATGCAAAAGCAGCGCGACCGCTTCATTCAGGGCGCGCTGGAACGCGGGTTCCCGCAGAAGAAGGTCGAGAAGATTTTCGACCTGATGGAGCAGTTCGCGGGCTACGGCTTCAACAAATCGCATTCGGCGGCATACGCCTACCTGGCGTTTGTGACGGCCTACCTGAAGGCCCACTACCCGGTGGACTTCATGGCCGCGCTGCTCACTTCGGAAACCGGCAACACGGCTAAGGTGGTGCGGTACATAAACGAGTGCCGCGAAATGGGCATTACCATTCTGCCGCCGGATGTGAACGCCAGCGAGTGGAGTTTCACGCCGGACAGCACGGCCCCGAGCCTCGCCATCCGCTTCGGGCTGGGCGCGGTAAAGAACCTGGGCCAATCGGCGGTGGACGCCATCATCCGCGCGCGGCAGGAGGTGGGCCGGTTCACGACACTGCACCAGTTCTGCGAGAAGGTGGACCTGGGGGCGGTGAACCGGAGGATGATCGAGAGCCTGATCCGCGCCGGGGCGATGGATTCGCTGGAGGGCGGGCGGTCGCAGAAATTCGCCGCGGTGGAAGGCGCCATGGAAGGCGGACAGCGCGCCTGGCGCGACCGCGAAAGTGGCCAGGTGGGCCTGTTCGGCGATCTGATTGCCGAAGAACCGCACGACGCCCGGCTGCCGAATGTGCCCGAGTGGAGCGATAAGGAAAAGCTGGCCGCGGAAAAAGAGATGCTCGGGTTCTGGGTGACCGGGCATCCGCTGGACCGCTACGCCGACAAGGTGGCGGAGCTGGCCAACCACGACAGCAGCGACTTGGAGGGCCTGGAGAAGAACGCCGAAGTGACGCTCTGCGGCGTGCTGACGGGCATCACACGCAAGCGCAACAAAGAGGGCAAGCCGTGGGCGGTGATGACCATTGAAGACCGTAGTGGCAGCGTCGAAGGGATGGTGTTTGCGAACTCGTACGAGCGCCTGGCGCCGCAGGTGGTGGAGGACCAGGCTGTGTTTCTGCGCGGGCTGGTGCTGCCCGAGGAGAACGCGCAGCCCAAGATTTCGGTGCAGGAGATTGTGGCGCTGGACAACGCCCGCATCGACTTGCCGAGCGTGATTTCGATCCGCATCTGGCTGGGCCGCAACGGTGGCGTGGACCGCGCCGGCGAATTGGAGCGACTCTTCCGCAGCAAGCCCGGCGACACGCAGGTGAGGCTGCGGTTGGAAGCGCCGCGCGATTTCTCGGTGCTACTGGATGTGCCCACCAAGGTGCGTCCGGATAAGCTATTCCGGGCGCAGGTGGAAGCCATCTGCGGGCCAGAGGCGATTGAGCGCGTGGCGGGGTAACGAGGCGGACTGGGGCGTGCGGGATGGCTATGATTTCCCGCGTCACGGTTGAGCCAGGCAACGGTCCGGTCAGCCCTGTATCCGTGGTTGCGCATCGCGGTGTGGGACGTATTGCGCCGGCTCGCCGCTGCCCGACGGAACAGCAGATCCTCAATGACTACCTGGAACTGGAGCCGGACGGCTTCCGCGCAGTTTACGAATTCGCCGCCAAAATGGGCAGGCGTGTCGCTCTGTGAAGCTGCTGTTCGATGAGAATCTCTCGCGGAAGCTGGTCGTCCGGTGGGCCGATTTATATCCTGAGTCGGCCCATGTGGTTGAGGCTGGTTTGTGCTGCGGCCCTCTTTGTGGAGCTCGCCGGCTTGGCCCGCCCTACCTCCCCACCACCACCACCACTGCCGCCTCCACCTTCACCGTCTTCGGAGGCAGGCAGAGCTTGTTATTGCAGCTCTGGTAGGAGGCGTTCACCACCACCGTCAGCGGGCCGGCGGGAGCATTCGCGGCCACGCGCAACGGCAGGGTGAAATCCGCTTCGCCTTCGTATAGCTCCACTTCCATGCCGAGGCTGGGGTCCTGCAGCTTCTCGGGTTCGGCCGCCTCGATCGGTCCGGCCAGTTGCAGCGGCTGCCCCTCGGCCAGCCAGATGCGCGTGGGAATCGGGCCATCCTCCACCGGCTTCAACGAGTACATGTGCCAGCCATCCTGAATGCGCGCCACCAGCTTCAGGTCGAAACGCGCCCCGGCCTTCACCCTCGCCGGAGCGCCCTCGATCTTCCACGCTACCGGGTCGGCCGGCGCCGCCGCCAGCGTAAGGAAAGCGCCGGCCGCGCAGGCCGCGGCCGCTGCACCGAAGGGGAACCTCATCGCTGGCCGTTGGCCTCGGTCACCGTGTGCGCCGGCTCCTGCCCCAGGTCAATGTAGGCGGCCTGCAGGACGTGCTTGCTCTGGTCGTCCTGCACGAAAACCACCACGGCCAGGTCTGCGCGGTTGATACGGTCCTTCTTTTCAATGAACGTAAAGGGCTCGCCGCGATGGCCCTTGGCTTCGTAATCGTCCAGGTGGGCGCGCAGGGCCTTGCTCACGGCATCCAGGTCGAAGCTCTGCTCGAAGCTCCCGCCGGCGGCGGGGTCCAGCGCGAAGCCCTCGGTGGCCTCGTCCTCCTTGGCGGCGGCCGCCGTCCGATCGCGGCCCACGGCCCTCACCACCATGGAATGGAAGCGCACGCCGTTCTCGCCGCCGTAGTGGATCTCTTTTTCCACCAGCAGAATCTGCACCTTCAGATCCTTCGAATTGCTCTTCACGCCGTCCACCGACGCGCGCACGTGGACGGTGTTGCCCGCCAGCGACGCCTCGGCGCGCAGGTTGGCATCCGCGGGCGTTTCGAGGTCCTTCTCAATCTCTTTATCGAACCGATCGTAAACATGCTCAGTGTTTTCGCGCGGCCCGCCGCCGACGGTCTTTTCGCCGTCGATCATGTAGGTCGGCACGGCGCTCACCCCGTAGCTCTTGGCGCGCGCCAGGGTGTCCAGGTTGGTCATCGGATCGGGACGCGGAATGTGCTGGTGGTACATCACCACCGCCAGTTCCTTGCGGGAGTAGCGCTCCATGGCGGCGTCGAAGGCCAGGTCGGCGCCCACGCAGGGCGGGCATCCCGAGCCGGTGAACACCTCCGCCAACACCACCCGGTCGCTACGCTTTTCGGTGGGCTGATAGGCCGCGAGCTGCAGCGGATTGGGGAACCGCTTGCGATACTCGTTATCGAGCATGGCTTCCAGGCCATCCAGCGAGCCGCCGTGCATCTCGCGGTAAGTCGCCTCCAGGGCTTCGTCGGCGCTCTTCTCCAGCCGCCCGCTCAAGCGCGCGGGAATCAGATACTCCATGGCCTTGGAATCGTCGCCCGCCTTGGCGGCCAACTCGCCCAGGGTTGCGCCCACGTCGAGGGTCTTGGGGAAAGTGGCGTAGACACCCTCCAGCATCTTCTGCCCCTTAGCGGTGTGCCCCAGCTTCACTTCGATGCGGCCAAGCACGGCCACGCTGCCGGCGCGGTTTTCGTCAAACCGCTTTTGCAGCTCTTCGGTCGAGGGAGGCTTCTGCTTGCGCTTGGCGTAGGATGCGAGCTGCTCGTTTAGATAGTCGGAGAGCCGCAGGGAATCGAGGGATTTCCGGGCGTAGCGCTCGGCATCCTTTAAGAACAGGTCGTGGTTGAGATACGAGGTGGCAATCTGGCGGGCCACCGACCCCCGGTTTTTCGGTTCCGCTCCCCGATACGTCGCCTCGGCGAAGGCGCGGATGTGTGGCGCGTCGGGTGGCTTCTGGCTGAGCATGGCGTTCAGAATCGCCGTGTCCGCCGCGGACCGGAACTGGCTGTCGGGGAAATCCTTCTTCCACTTCTCCAGAGCCTCGATCTTCTTAGCGGGGTCCTTGATAGTGCTCGACGCCGTGAATGCCTTCATGTCGGGCGGCATCTCGGGGCGCTTGGGAGTCTCAGGTTTGGCCGCGGCAGGTTTCGACTGGGTTGCCGGGGCGGGCGGATTCGGTTGGGGGTTGGTTTGCGCGATGGCTCCCGCGAACCCCAGGGAGACGCATAGCGCGGGAAGCACGGTTCGGATGGTCATGGGGCCCTCCTCCTGTTCCTACACTGGCGAATAGTATAGCAGGAGCATTCGCCGGCCGCCGCGCCCGCAGGGATTAGCATAGTAATAGCAGATGTCATCGCGTCGCGCTCTCCCTCTGGTCGCCGGCAGCCGCCTGGTGTTGATCCTCGGCTTCGGCGGCCTGCTGCTTTTGCTGACGTTCGCCAGCGTCGATGGCGTGCGCGCCCTGCGGCAGATCCAAACCGCCAACGACGCCATCCGCGAGGATTTCCTGCTGCGCACGCGCCTGCTGGAGCGCATCCGCGGCGACGTCTACACCTCCGGCACCTACGCCCGCGATTACCTGCTCGAACCGGAGGCCGGCAAGGCCGAGGGGCACCGCTTCAGCCTGGCTGAAGCCCGCCGCGACATGGATTCGGCCCTGGCCCAGTACCGCGCCATTTTGGGCGGCCCCGAATCGCTGCCCTTCGAAGGCCTCATGCGCGACCTGGCGGATTACTGGAAGGTCCTCGACCCTATCTTTCAGTGGACCCCTGAGGAGCGGCGCCAGAAGGGCTACGTGTTCCTGCGCGATGAAGTCTTCCGCCGCCGCCAGTCGATGCTGGGCCTGGCCGATCAGATCGCCGCCATAGACGAAAGCCAGATGAACCGCGGCAAACAAGAGGTGCAGGCGACGTTCTTGCGGGCCCGCCGCTGGCTGCTGATCACCATCGGCCTCACCATCGGCCTCGGCCTGCTGCTGGCCTACTTTACCATCCGCCGGATTCTACGCCTGGAAAGCCGCGCCGAACGCGACTTCCAGGAGATCGCCGGCGCCCGTACGGAGCTGAAGCAGCTCTCCGCGCGGCTGGTGGAAGTGCAGGAGAACGAGCGCCGGGCCATTTCGCGCGAGCTGCACGACGAGGTGGGCCAGTCGCTCACCGGCGTGCTGGTGGAGCTGGCCAACCTCTCCGTGCTGATCCGCGCCGCCGATCCGCAGGCCGCCGGCAAAGCGGGCGAGATCAAGTGCCTGGTGGAGGATTCCATCCGCGTGGTGCGCAATATGGCACTGCTGCTGCGGCCGTCCATGCTGGACGATCTGGGGCTGGTGCCGGCGCTCGAATGGCAGGCCCGCGAGGTCTCCAAGCGCTGCGGCATCTGGGTGAAAGTGGTGGCGGAGGGCGTTTCCGAAAATCTCCCCGAGGAACACAAGACGTGCGTCTACCGCGTGGTGCAGGAGGCCCTGCACAACATTGTGCAGCACGCCGCCGCCCGCAATGCCGGCGTCACGGTGCGTCAGGAGCACGGCCGGCTGCGGCTCAGCATCGAGGACGATGGCCGCGGGTTCCGCCCGCGCCAGCAGCGCGGCATGGGGCTGCTGGGAATTCAGGAGCGTGTGAGCCACCTGGGCGGGACTTTCGCGGTGGATTCGCACCCCGGCGAGGGAACCGCCCTGCGCATCGAGCTGCCATCGCCCGAACCGGTGGTCATTTCCGCCAGCGCTCCCGAGAGCATTCAGAAGGAATCCGCATGAGCGGCATCCAGATCCTGCTGGCTGACGACCACACTGTAGTGCGCAAGGGCCTGCGCCTGCTGCTCGAAAATCACCCCGGATTTCAGGTGATCGCGGACGCCGCCGACGGGCGTGAAGCCGTGGCCCTGGCGGAGCGCCACCACCCCGACGTGGCCGTGCTGGATATCGCCATGCCGATCCTCAACGGCATCGAAGCCGCCCGCCAGATGGCCGCCAAGCTGCCGAAAACCGCCATCGTTATCCTCAGCATGCACTCCGACGAAGGCTACGTGCTGGGGGCGCTCAAGGCCGGCGCGCGCGGCTACCTGCTCAAGGATTCGGCGGAGAACGACCTCATCCACGCGGTGGAAGCGGTGATCGAGGGCAAGGCTTTCTTCAGTCCCGCGATCAGCAAGATGCTGGTGGAAGACTACATGCGCCAGATGCGCGAGCGCCACCTGGAAGACAGTTACGAGCTGCTGACCACGCGCGAACGGGAGGTGCTACAGCTCCTGGCGGAGGGCAAGAACAACAAAGAGGCGGCCGGCATTTTGAACCTGAGCCTGTATACGGTGGAGACGCACCGCAGCAACATCTTCCAGAAGCTCAACCTGCACAGCGGCGCGGAACTGATCCTCTACGCCATCCGCAAGGGAGTGATCAGCTAGGTCTCCGACCCCGAAATTGTTCCGGTCAAAGCCGCGCCCGTCAAAGCGTCTGTCGCGCAACCGCACGGGGTCTCCTGGTCAGAGACCTAATTGCGGTCCTGTCCGCCGCCCGGCGAGGGCGTAGGCAGCGGGGCGGAATCGTGCTTGGGCCCCAGCCCGAGGGCGATCAGCGACATGGAAGTGATCTTGCCGCTGGCGTCCAGTTTCTGCTCGGCCTGAAATCGTTTGAGCGCGTCGATGGAATTCTGGTCCCAATTGCCGGTAGCCTGATCCGGCCTTAGATAGCCCTTGGCTACCAGGGCATCCTGAATCTCGTGGTAGCGTTCCGGGGTGGGCTGCAACTGGCGCGGCCGCGCTGCGGCGGTGTGCACCGGCGCCGTTCTGCGGGACGATTTCCGCAGCGAGGACGAAGTGGTTTTCGAGGGCGCCTTTCGGGCAGCCGTGGAAGATCGCGAAGCGCTGTACGATTTCGAGGTGGAGGATTTGTTCGAGGCGGAGGATCTGGAGGGGGCAGATTTCGCAGCGGTAGCGGTTTTGGCGGGAGCTTTGTTCGGGGGAGTTTTTTTCGCCGCCTGGGGAGGTTGCGAAGCCCACGCCGCCATCAGAAACACTCCTGCTACCATCCACGGTAAACCCGCACGCATAAAGACCATTTTAGCAGGCCGAAGGGGTCCCCAGAGTGCTCCCACGGCGCGCTCCGCCATCATGACTCCTCCCATTGGCAGCGGTCCCCGGCCCGCCCGCCCGCATGGTGGCGCCGGCGGCGGCATTCCTGTCGAGGATAATCTAAAAGAGGAGTATCATTCGTTCCATGCGCTTTCCAAAAACCGTGTGTGCCGCCCGAAACCTGTGGAGCCGCCTGAAGGCGAGCGCCGGATTCCGGTTGCCGCTCACTCTTCTGATCGCCGGGGGCGTGGCAGGCATTGCGTTCCTGGCGCTTGGACCGGGTCCCGCCGCCGTGGAGGCTCAGAACCGCTTGGCGTATTCGCCGGTGACGTCCACCAGCGGCCACGTGGCCCTCGGACTGGCGCTCCGCAAGCTGAGCGTCTCGGCGACGTTCCTGCAAGCCCCCGCGCACCCCGATGACGAAACCAACGCGCTGTTCGCCTACTTCGGTTACGGCCGGGGCATGCGGGTCATCGACTTGCAGAACAACCGCGGCGATGGCGGCCAGAACGAGATCGGCCCCGAGTTATTCCGCGATATCGCCGTGCTGCGCACCTCCGAGTTGCTCGCGGCGCACCGCATCGACGGGGCGGAACAGTATTTCACGCGCGCCATCGACTACGGTTATTCGTTCGACCCGCAAGAAGTCATCGACAAGTGGGGCCGCAAGGACATCGTGGGCGACTACGTACGTCTGTTCCGCACGCTGCGGCCGGATGTGGTGGTGACCATGAACATCCAGGGGCGCGGCGGCGACCGGGCGCATGAAGCCACCACCATCCTGGTGCGTGAATCTTTCCGCGCGGCCGGCGATCCTTCCATGTATCCCGAACAGATCGAGCAGGGGCTGCGGCCGTGGCAGCCGAAGAAGCTGTATTTCGCCGCGGGATTTGGCGGCCCGGGCGGACCCGGCGCCGCAGCCGGCGAGGGACGCGGCGGACGCGGCGGGCGTGGTGGACGGGGAGGCAATGGACGCGCGGGCGCCGCACAGACCAGTCCAGCCGAGCGCGGCGGCACCCAAGCCGAGGCGCCCAAACTGACGCCGGTCGATACCGGCATGTACGACCCGCTGCTTGGCCGCACCTACTCCGATATCGGCAACGATGCGCGCGGCATGCACAAATGCCAGGGCGTAGGTGGCGGTGGCGGGCGCGGCGGGGCGGGATTCGGCGGCGGTGGCGGGCGCGGTGGAGCGGCCGGTTTCGGCGGCGGACGCGGCTATTCGCTGGTGGATACCACCATTTCGGGAGAGATGGGCAAGCCGGAAACCTCGCTGTTCGAGGGCATCGACACCAGCCTGACTTCCATCGCGCAATATGCTGGCGCTCATCCGCCGGAGGCGCTGACGGCCGGGCTGGCGGCCATCCTCGGCGAAGCCCAGCTTGCCCAGAATCGCTTTGCGGAAGGAGACGACGCGAAGACCGCGGCTCCGGTGGAGGCCGGTCTGGAGGCCGTGCGGGCACTGCGGGCGGAACTCCCCAACATGGGTCTGAGCGATGCGGCGCGCTACGAAATCGATTTCCGCCTCAAGCTGAAGGAGCGCGATTTCGAGGATGCCGTGCTGGCGGCGCATGACCTTTCGTTCGATGCGGTGGCCGACGACGGCCTGGTGGTTGCCGGGCAGCCCATCCGCCTGGCGCTGCAGGCCGACAACCACGGCGCCTCCGATGTGGCCGTGACCGGCGTGGATATCGCCGGCTTCGATGCAGCGGCCGGTTGCACGGCGGGCAAGGCGGTCAAGGGCAGCATCTACCGCTGCGCCTCGGAAGCGCACATCCCCACCGACGCCCAGCCCACCACCCCGTACTTCCACGACAATTACTGGAAGCACCCGGAGAACCAGGCCATTCAGATCTTCGATCCCTCCGTGCCCTTCGGCGTTCCGTTCGCGCCCACGCCCTTCCGCGTCACCTTCCACGTGAAGGCCGGCGCGGTGGAAGTCACCAAAGAACTGCCGGTGGAATTCCGCTACGTGAAGGACATTTATTTCGGCGACAAGCGCATGGAGCTGAACGTGGTGCCGAAATTTTCGGTGCAGGTGACACCCACGCTGGCGGTGATCCCGCTGCCGTCGTCCGCATCGGCCAAGTCAGTGGAGCGTGAGGTGCACGTCACCGTGACCAACGGCAACAAAGGCGCTGCCCAGGCCAACGTGGCGCTGGAGCTGCCGGCGGGCTGGAGGACCAATCCTGTAAGCGTCCCGCTGAGCTTCGGGCATGAGGACGAATCGCTTTCGGCGCGCTTCACCATTGCCGCCCCGGCGCAGGTCAAGGTGGGCGAGTTCACCCTGCGCGCCGTGGTGACATCGCCGGCTACCGGCTCGGAGAAATTCACCAACGGCTATCACGAAATCGAGTATCCGCACGTGGAGCGGCGCCAGGTGATCGAGCCGGCCGAAACGGCGCTCAAGGTGGTGGACGTGAAGACCACCGCCAATCTCAACGTGGGCTACATTATGGGCGTGGGCGACCAGGTGCCGCCGGCGCTCGAGCAACTGGGCGCCAAGGTGTCCTACATCGACCAGGATGAATTGGCCTGGGGCGACCTTTCCAAACACGATGTGATCATGACCGGCGTGCGCGCCTACGAGCGCCGCGCCGATTTGCGGGCTTACAATCGCCGTCTGCTGGATTACGTACAACGCGGCGGAACGGTCATCGTCCAATACAACAAGATGGAATTCAACCAGGGCGAGTATGGCCCGTATCCCGCGAAGGTGAGCGGCAACCGCGTTTGCGACGAGACGGTGCCCGTGAAGGTGCTGGCGCCCGCCGATCCAGTCTTCAATTTCCCCAATAAAATCGGCCCGGCCACGTGGGCCGGCTGGGTGCAGGAGCGCGGCCTGTACTTCCTGGGCGAAAAAGACGCCAAATACATCGACCTCGTCTCGATGGTGGATTCGTTCAAAGACAATCCCGGCGAAAAGCTGGGGTCGCTGGTGGAAGCGAGATACGGCAAGGGCCGTTGGCTTTACGTGGGCCTGGGGCTGTGGCGCCAGTTGCCCGCGGGAACCGACGGAGCCTACCAGCTTCTGGCCAACCTGATCAGCCTGCCGAAAGCGCCGGCCCAGGGAACGGCCGGCAAGCGGAACACCGTCGCCGCCGCCCGCTAAGGGCCGTGGAACCCGATGACCCGATTCGCTCCCGAGTACGTGGAATGCGTACTCAATGAGAACTTCGAAGACGCCAAGGCGCAGTTGCTTTCGCCCTTGATGGCGATTCACTACGCCCATCTGGTAATGCTGGCGGCGCAGGGGATCGTGCAGCCCGGCGATGCCCACGCCATTCGCAGCGCGCTCGATGCAGTGTCTCAGGAGGCCGTGAGGCTCGCGCCGTACGATGGCAGTTGCGAAGACCTGTTCTATTACGTGGAGCGCCTGATCGTGGAAGGGTGCGGCGAGGATATCGCCGGCCGGCTGCACACTGCCCGCAGCCGCAACGATATCGACATGACCACCTATCGCATGCGGCAGCGCGAATGGGTGCTCGGGCTGCTCGGCGCCACGCTCCAGTTGCGACGCTCGCTGCTGGATCTGGCGGGCCGCCACCACGATACGATTTTCGCGGTCCACACCCACACCCAGCGGGCCCAGCCCACCACCGTGGCGCGCTATTTGCTGGCCGTGGTGGAGCAGTTGGAGCGCGACGCCGCGCGTCTTACCGGCGCTTACGAACGCACCAATCGCAGTCCGTTGGGCGCCTGCGCGATCACCGGCACCGGCTTCCCCATTGACCGCTATCTCACCTCCAGCCTGTTGGGTTTCTCCGGGCCGACGGTCAACACCTACGGCAGCATCGCCACGGCGGATTATCTGCTGGAAAGCGCCTCGGCCGCCGCCGTGCTGCTGACCGGCTTCGGCCGCTTCGTGCAGGACCTGCTGCTGTGGAGCACCGCCGAATTTCACTATGTGCGGTTCGGCGACGGGTTCGTGCAGTCCAGCAGCATCATGCCGCAAAAGCGCAACCCGGTGGCGCTGGAGCATGCCCGCGGCATCGCCAGCAAAGCGCTGGGACAGGCGCAGGCCATCTTCACCAGCATTCACAACACCCCGTTCGGCGATATTGTGGATACCGAAGACGACTTGCAGCCGCTGGTGTGCCGCATGTTTCGCGACGCCACGCGGGCGGTCCGGATTGTGGCGGCGGCCATCGGCAGCGCGGAGTTCGACGCCGCCGCACTCGAAGCGCGCGCAGGCGACGGCTGGACCACCCTTACCGAGTTGGCCGATACCCTGGCGCGCGACCGCCAGATCCCGTTCCGGACGGCGCATTCGATTGCCGGGCGGTTGATGGCCGCGCGCGAGCGGCAGCCCGGCCGGCCGCTGGGCGAACTGCTTGCGGAGGTATCGGGTGCGCTGCCCGGCGGGGCGATGGCGTATTCCGACGAGGCGCTGGCCACCATCCTCAGCCCGCGCCATTTCGTGGCCGTGCGCCGCACGTTGGGCGGACCAGCGCCCGAAGAGACGCTCCGTGCCGCGCAGGTTTCGCGAGAGCAACTCGAAACCGACCAGCAGTGGCGCGAGAAAGCCATCGCGGCGCTGGCGCAGGCCGAACGCACGCTGGCCGAACGCAGCGCCGCGCTCTAATTCCGAGCCGCGGCATCTGCCCAGGCGCAAGGCGGCCCGGCCGCCGGAACTGGCGAATCCGCGGGAATCGCCCGCGCCATCGCCTGTTGCGCCAGTCAGACGCGGGCGCGGCTGGGCATCCCGCGCGCTATACTTGGTCATCCAACCGCCATGCGTTTCTCCAGTTGCATCTTGCGCCTCTCCGCGGCCCGCCCATCCCCGTCACTCTCCGCATAAAGGTGCCAAGCCGGCCACACCCCCGCCGAAGGCAGCTTCCCTCGCGGATACCGTTCGGATATAATTTGGATCGGGGCAATGATCCAAATCGAATCCGCCGAGGCTCCGTTCACCTCGCCACGCATCGCGCTTCAGGCGGTCACCGCGCTGAGTCGTGCGGATGCGATGGGCCTCCTGCCCGCCGATGAGCGCATTGATACGCTCAACCTCTCTTCTTTCCGGAAAGCGGTCCGTCACATTCACCGCGCAGGCATCGGCCGGAATCTCCGCTTGGATCTCGCCGATGCCGCGGGACCGAACCTGGAGCGGACCTTAGAGCATTTGAATCTCGCGCTCGAAGAGTCGCCGGTTCCGCAGTTTGAATGGAACCGGCAGGCGGAAGTGTTTGGCGTGGACCTGCTGGGCCGGCTGCTGGGCATTTCAGGAAGCAGCCTCCGCCGGTATCGGGTAAACGCGCGAACCACCCCGGACGATGTCGCGGAGAGATTGCATTTCCTGAGCCTGGTGGCCGGCGATCTCGCGGGCGCCTATAACGAAATCGGCATTCGCCAGTGGTTCGAGCGGAAACGCGCCCAACTGGACGGCCGGACGCCGTTGGACTGGCTGAAGGGGCGGTGGAAACCGAGCCAACCCGGCCCCCAGCGCGTGCAGGATCTGGCCCGCGCGCTGCTCGCCTCTCCCGCTACATGATCGTCTATCGCCACGCCGACCCCCGCTTTCCATTCCTTTGGGAAAGTGCCGATCAACCTCCGGCACGCTGGCATGGCCCCGGGGAGGGACCGATCCAATATTTCGCCAGTACGCCCGATGGCGCCTGGGCCGAGTTTTTGCGCCACGAAGGCATCACTGAGGATTCCCAAGTCATGAACGTGCGCCGTGCTCTGTGGGCGGTCGAGGTGCCCGATGGTCTGGCCGCTGAGGCGCCCCGCCTGCCTCAGGCGGTCCTGACTGGCGGGATCGACACTTACGAGGAGTGCCGGAAGGAGGCGCGCCGATTGCGCCATAACGGCGCGGCGGCCCTCCGAGCGCCGTCCGCGGCACTGCTTCCGGGGACTGCCGGCGGGTGGAAGGTTCAGGGAGGGCTGCAACCGGCCGCCGAACGGGATGGAAGCGTGCTGGCGGTCTTTGGCCTCCACCCAGACTTCGCCGGCTGGATGGCGGCGTTCGCGGCACGCCCCCGTTCCGCTCTGTTGGCGCGCGTCCGGCATCTTTAAACCTATGGCGGAGCCTAGCCCCGAACCGCCTGCCGCGCGTTATACAATCGCAAAGTCATGCATGTTCCCCTCACGCCCATCCGGTGTCTCTACCGGGCCGTCGATCTCTATCCGCGCAAGGTCGGCGTGGTTTCGGGCGCGGCGCGTTTCACCTACGCCGAGTTCGGCGAGCGCGCGGAGCGGCTGGCCGCCGGTCTGCTTTCGCTAGGCGTCCAGCCGGCCGACCGCGTGGCCTATCTGAGCTTCAATAATCACCAGCTTCTGGAGGGCTATTTCGGAGTCCTCCTCGCCGGCGCGGCGGTGATGCCGCTCAACGTGCGGCTGACGCCTTTCGAACTCACCGGCATCCTCCACCATGCCGAGCCGCGAGTGCTGTTCTTCGAGTCCGATTTCGCCCCCATGGTGGAGCAGCTTCGCGCGGCTTGCCCAGGGGTCGAGCGATGGATCGAAATCGGCCCCGCCTACGAAGAACTGCTGGCGCGCGACCGCATGGCCCGCCCCGACCCCTTCGCCCAGGTGGAAAGCGCCATGGGTGAGCTGTTCTATACCAGTGGCTCCACGGGCACGCCCAAAGGCGTGGCGCTCTCGCACCGCACTTTGTATATGCACGCTTTTGCGGTGGCCGCCGCGTTCGTCCACAATGACGGTCAAGTGGAGTTGCACACCATCCCGCTCTTCCACGCCAACGGCTGGGGGCGCGCCCACAGCTCTACCCTCTGCGGCCTCACGCAGGTAATGGTGCGCCGCTTCGACCCGCTGCAGGTCTTCCGGCTGATTCAGGAGGAAAAGGCCACCGGCATGGGGATGGTCCCCACCATGGCCAATGCACTGATCCACTGCCCCAACCGCGCCGATTTCGACCTTTCCAGCATGCGCGAGATCAACCTGGGCGGCGCCGCCTCTTCACCCGAGCTGATCGCCGGCCTGGAACAGCTCTTCCCCTGCTGCGTGGTGCAGGCCGGCTACGGACTCACCGAAAGCGGCCCCGTGGCCACCTCCGCGCGCCGTAAAAGCACCGTCCGGTATGCCGATGAAGACGACCGCCTGCGCCACCTCGCCATGGCCGGATGGCCGCTGCCGGGCTGCGAAATCCGCGTGGTCGACCCCCACCTGCGCGACGTGCCGCGCGACATGCAAACCTGCGGCGAAGTGGTCATCCGCGGCGACCTTATCATGGACGGTTATTACAAGGAACCGAAAGCCACCGCCGCCGCCATCACCGATGGCTGGCTGCACACCGGCGACATGGCCGTCTGGGACGAGGAAAACTACATCCACATCGTGGACCGCCAGAAGGACATCATCATCAGCGGCGGCGAGAACATCTCGTCCATCGAAGTGGAGCGTGCCATCGCCGCGCACCCCGCCGTGCTGGAGTGCGCAGTGGTTTCGGCGCCCGACCCACAGTGGGGCGAGGTGCCCGCCGCCTTCGTAGCCGTCAAGCCCGGCCGCCGCCTCGAAGCCGCCGAGCTGTGCGCCTTCCTGGAGGGCCGGATTGCCCGCTTCAAAATGCCTCGGCGCTTCGAATTTCTGGAGGGGCCCCTGCCCAAAACCGGCACCGGCAAAATCGTCAAACGCCAGTTGCGCGAAGGCCTGTGGGCGGGCAAGCAGCGCCGCGTTCAATAGAGTCCAATGGATCCAATCGAAAGGGTAAGCAATGTGGCCGCAAAACTACACTCCCGCCGGCGGTAGCCTGGCGCTTTCGGCGCTCGTGGCGGCAATTCCGATTTTCGTGCTGATGCTGCTGATCGGCGTGCTGCGCAAGCCCGCCTGGATCGCCTCGCTGGCCGGCCTGGCCGCCGCCATCGCGGTGGCCGCGGGCGTCTACGGAATGCCCGCCGGCCTGCTGATTTCATCCATCGGCTATGGCGCGGCGTTCGGACTCTTTCCCATCGGCTGGGTGGTCTTCTCCGCCATCCTGCTCTATCGCGTCACCTTGGAAGGCGGGCAGTTCGAGATTCTGAAGGACTCCATCGGGCACCTCACGAGCGATGCGCGCTTGCAGGCGCTGCTGATCGCCTTCGCGTTCGGAGCGTTCGTGGAAGGCGCGGCCGGCTTCGGCACCCCCGTGGCGGTGGCCGCCGCCATGCTGGTGGGCCTCGGGTTTACGCCGTTTTACGCCGCCGCCATCTGCCTGCTGGCCAACACTGCGCCGGTAGCTTTCGGGTCGATTGCCATCCCCATCACCACCCTGGCGGTCACCACCGGCCTGCCCCTCGACCGGCTCAGTGCCGGTGTAGGGCGCATCTGCGCGCCGGTGTCGCTGTTCATTCCGGCCTACCTGATCCTGGTGATGTCGGGATGGCGCGGGCTGCGGGCGGTGCTCCCGGCGGTGGCCGCCTGCGGGGTGGCGTTCGCCGGCACGCAGTTCGTGATCAGCAACTTTGTCGGGGCGCCGCTCACCGACATCCTTTCCTCCATGGCGGCCATGGGCGCGCTGCTTCTGGTGATCCGGCTGGTCCCGCGCGCGCCGTCCGCGGCCGGGGCAGCCGCGGGGCCCTCGCGCGCGCGGCATAGCGGCCGTGCGGTGGCTTTCGCCTGGGCGCCCTATGCCTTGCTGGTGGTCTTCGTGCTGCTGTGGGGATACAAGCCGCTGGCGGCCGAGCTGAATCACTTCAACATTCCGGTCAACTGGCCCGGCCTGCATAACGCCATTGAGCGCATGCCGCCGGTGGCGCCGAAGCCGGCCCCCTATGCCGCCGTGTACAACTTCACGTGGCTCTCGGCCTCCGGCACGGCCTGCCTGTTCGCCGCGATTCTAGGCGCCATGGTGGTGGGGCTGAAGCCGTTGCAGTTCGTGCGCGTCTTGGGCCACACCGCCCGGCAGCTTGCCAAGGCCGAGCTGACCCTGGCGGCGGTGCTGGCGCTGGCCTTCCTGATGAACTACTCGGGCGCCACGGCCACGCTGGGGTTGGCCTTCGCCGCCACCGGCGTGCTGTTTCCGTTCTTCAGCTCGCTGCTCGGCTGGCTGGGCGTTTTTCTCACCGGCAGCGACACCTCTTCGAACGCCCTGTTCGGCACCTTGCAAGTGGTAACCGCGGGCAAACTGGGCATGAACCCGGTGCTGATGGCGGCCGCCAATTCCGCCGGGGGCGTGATGGGCAAAATGATCAGCCTCACCAGCATCGCCGTAGCCGCCGCCGCGACAACCATGAAGCGCGAGGATGAGGGCCTGCTGTTCCGCTTTACCTTGAAGCACAGCATCCTGCTAGCCACCGTGATCGGCCTGCTGACGATGTTCTATGCGTATGTGATGCCCGCGTGGGCGCCGTAGAGGCGAAGACAGCCGCGGCAGCGCTGCCGCCAAGATCGTCCAGCGCCGGGCGCGACCCGTTCACCTTAAGGGACGGCCGGTCCGGGCTGAGCTTCCTTTTCGTGACGCGCCCGGAGTAGGGGCCGTTCCTGCACTCGATGGATTTCGAGCGGCTACGGATCCAGCGATCCGTGTTTCGACGTGCAGACGCGCCAGTTCCGTGGCGCTCGCGGAATTGGGCGCAGAGTCCCGCCATCTAATGACACGCGATACGGATTAGAGGGCCCGGTGTTCCATAATCCCCCCAACGGTAAGCACGCAAAGGGCGCGGGACGTTACAATTCAGCGTATGGATTCTCCTTTCCGGTTGGACGGCCGGCGTGCTTTGGTGACTGGCGGAGCGAGTGGGATCGGCGAGCAAGTGAGCCGCGTGCTGACGGCGGCGGGGGCCGCGGTGACTATCGCGGACATGGACCGGTCGCGCGCCGAGGCGCTGGCGGCGGAGTTGCCGGGCGCATCGGCCGCCATCCTCGACGTCGCCAACGAAGCGGCCGTCAACAGCGTGGTGGGTGCGTTGGAGCGGCTCGATATCCTGGTGAACAGCGCCGGGATTGGCCTGGTAGGCGACATCGAAGAAACTGCCGCGGCGGACTTCGAGCGGCTGATGCGGGTCAACGTGGAGGGCACGTTTCTGGTGATCAAGGCAGCCATGCCGCTGCTGCTGGCGTCCAAGGGATCGGTGGTGAACATCGGTTCGGTGGCCGGTCTGGTGGGGGTGAAGCGGCGGTTCGCTTACTGCGCCAGCAAGGGGGCGATTGTGGCATTGACGCGCCAGATGGCGGTGGATTACGCCGGGCGGCTGCGGGTGAATTGCGTCTGCCCGGGCACGGTGGACACGCCGTTTGTGGAGGCCTACCTGGAGAAGTTCCACAAGCACGAGAAAGAAAAGGTGCGCGGCGAACTGGCGGCGCGGCAACCGGTGGGGCGCCTGGGAAGGCCGGACGAAGTGGCCTACCTGGTACTGTACCTGTGCTCGGCCGAAGCCGAGTTTGTCACCGGCGCTACACCGACCATCGACGGAGGATGGACGGCGGCGTAGGGGGCTTGGGCGACTGATGGCGCGGGTGGTGGTGTTTACCGATCCGGGTGCGCCGGGGATTCGGCCGCCGCTGGAAATCTTCGCCGAGCTGGCGCGCCGGGGCGAGCAACTTATTATCTACGCCGGCGCCACTTACCGCGACGCAGTGGAAGC
>DATJRE010000404.1:0-10202 GCA_035505095.1 Bryobacteraceae bacterium
CAGCCCGCGCTCCAGCAGGTGCTTGTCGTCCACGAAATCGTGCACCGGCATCAGCTCCACGGCGGTTATTCCCAATTTGCGCAGATACTCGATGGCCACTGGATGGGCCAGCCCCGCGTAGGTGCCGCGCAGATCCTCGGGAATCTCGGAATGGGTCGCGGTGAAGCCTTTCACGTGCAGCTCGTACAGGATGGAATCATGCAGCGGAGTCAGCGGAGGCCGGTCGTTTTCCCAGTCGAAGTGGGAGGTGGTGATCACACACTTGGGTACGCCCCAGGCGTCGTCCGAGGAGTCGCAGGAAAGGTCCTCACCCGGGTCGCCGATTTTGTACCCGAACACCGGGGCATCCCAGTTCAACGGCCCCGAAACGGCTTTGGCGTACGGATCGATCAGCAGCTTGGCCGGATTGAAGCGCTCGCCGTGCTCGGGGTCGTACGGTCCATGAACCCGGTAGCCGTACAATTGCCCCAGCCGCACACCCGGCAGATAGCCGTGCCAGACGTAGCCGGTGGATTCCCGCAGGGCGATGGTCTCGAAGTCCGGAGAGTCCGGCGCTTCAAACAGGCACAGTTCCACCGCAGTCGCCTTTTCGGAATACAGCGAGAAATTGACGCCGGTTCCATCCCAGGTGGCGCCCTGCGGGTACGGCTTACCGGGCAACATGGTCCGAGGCATATTCTTCGGCATATTAAGCAAGCAAGTGGTATTCCAAGTTGAGTTTACAGGCTTGGCCGGCTGTTCGGGGCGTTACACCCGCGAGGCCCGGGTGCGGTTTCGTACACCGCTTTAGGGGATTATCGGGGTCTGGCCGGACAGGCGCCGCCCCGCCAGAAACACTCCGGCAACCAGCGCCAATCCCACGAACAGCCCCGAAGCCGGCTCGGGAGCGGCGGCCGGAGCCGTAATCACATCCGTCACCGTGAAGACCGGGTCACTGAGGATTCCGGTATCCCAGCCTCCGCCATCCTGGTTGAGCGAGTAGCCGTTGTTCAACGAAATCGAAAAGGTACCGGTGGTGCAACCGGGGGTAGGGGGCGTGTTCATGTTGTCATACACGCAGGTGGAGAGCACCGGCGGAATGCCTTCGTCCAGCCCCCCCGTCCCAGGATTGGTGCCGGAAAACTGGAACTCCAGATCGCCATTACTGGCAAAATACTGGGCCGAGCAGAACAGAAAGTAGGGGTTGGGCGCGGTCGGATCGGAAGCGGTATTGCAGGAAAATGTTGGAAGCTCAGCGGGGGTGAGGCCTGCCCCGATTCCGGCGGTAAAGGTCAGGCTAATGATGGTCATGCCAGTGTTATTGAAATACTGGAAGACGCCACCGCCTGCGGCATCCGGCTGGAAGGCAACACCGCCGTTGAATGCCATCGGGTCGCCGGCCGATTCCACGCCCATTTGCGGATCGATGGTGCTGGCGTGGCAGGCGGCGGCTAAACCGCCAAGTAAGGCACACGCAACCAAAGCCGGTTTCCACCGGGCCGAAGCTTTCCGTATTCCCCGAGACACATGAAACCTGTCCCTCCATCATCCGGCAACACCTTCCGTTCCGTCAACATGGAAAGGTTTCGCTTTCGGGCTGCCGGTACCGGCTCAAAGGTGCCCCCTAAGTACTGAACCGTTCTGGGCTTATTTCTTGTTGGCGGCCGGCGTAACACTCTGGAGTTGCTGGAATTGGGGGTTCTGCCGCAGCGTCTTGAATTCGGGGTCGCTCTCCACTTCCTTCCAGGAGTAGCCGTTCTGCAGGGCCTGTTTCAGGCTGGCCAGCGCTTCCGCGGTGCGGCCGGCAAGGGCGTGCACCTGCGCCTGCAAATCCAGCAGCCCGGGATCGTTGGGCTTCAGTTGTAGCGCCTGCTGGATTTTGCTGCGGGCATCGGCGTCGTCGCCCTTCTTGGCGTAGGCGCCCGCCAGGTAACCCAGCGCGTCCGTTTCGTTGGGGTTGGTGTCCAGGTTCTTATAGGCCAGGGTGATGGCCTGATCGTACGCCGCGGAGGCCTTTTCCTTCTGCCCCGCCCATCGGTAAGCGTCGCCCAGGTACGCCTGGTAAGAGGGATCTTTGGGCTCCAGTTGGCTGGCCTTTCCGAAAAGCTCGATGGCTTGGGCGTAATGCTCCAGGTAGAAATTGGCCACCCCGAGTTGCGAAAAGTAATAGGCCTTGGGTTGCAGGCGAATCGCCTCTTGAATCGCCTTGGTGCATTCGGTCCAATTGCCCAGGCGGTAGTAAGCCGCTCCGAGGTTCGCCCAACCGGTGGCGGATTCGGGCTGCAGGCGGGTAACCTGCTGGAAGTTTTCGAGGGCCCGCTGGTTGTCGCCCGAGTTGAAATAGGCTACCGCCAGGGAATTGAAGTTCCACCACAGGTACTGGTTGATTTCGATGGCTTCCTGGTAAGCCTTGATGGCCTCGGCGGTCTGTCCGTCGGCTTCATAAGCTCTTCCCAGGCGCCGGTGGGCTTCGTCCGAATTGGGCGCCAGCTTGAGCGCATCGCGCAACTCGGCAATCGCTTCGGGATATTTGCCCTTGTGCGTGTATACGCCGCCCAACGAGATATGCACTTCGGCCAGTTGGTCGTTCAGGCGCTCAGCCTGCTGTGCCGCGCCTTGTGCCCGGTCGGTCCACACGCCGTCCTTAGTAGTGTTGGCCATAATCAGGTCGGCATCGGCGGTACCGGCGTAGGCCAGGGCAAAGGTGGGGTCGCGCTTCTCGGCCTGGTCGAACAGCGCCAGGGCCTTTTCGGCGTTGGCATCGTTCTGGTGCAGCAGGTTGCGCGCCTTCAGATAAAGGTCGTAGGCGGCGATGTCCTGGGTGGGCCGGGCGCTGGTGCGCGCGCGCTCGGCATTGGTTTCCCGGATGACCAGCGCATCGGCCACCGACTTGAAGGCGTTGTCCTCCAGGGTCAGCAAATCCTGCCGCACCCCGGCGAACTCGGTGGCCTTCATCACGGCGCGGTGTTTCCGGACATCGTTCATGCTCAGGTCGATGGAAATGTGGTCGCCGGCTCCCTGCTGGATGGTCCCCCTAATCAGGATGGTCACGCCCAGCGCTTGGGCGATCTTCTCGTCGGTGCCCTGCTTGAGCGCCGCATTAACCCTGCCGCTATCCGCCACGAACACGTTTTCAAGGCCGCCCAGCTTGGCGTCCAGCGACTCCACCACGCCATCGGCCAGGTACTTCAAAGCGCCCGGATCCCCCATGACGTTCAACGGTAAAACCGCCACATAGTGCTCGGGGCCCGCATGCGCACCCGGCATAAGCGCCAGGATGGCCTTGCGTGTTTGGGGAATCAGCGCCAGCGCCGCAGCCACGCACACAACCACCCCCGCGGCCAGCCCCGTCCGGCGGGATGGCTTGGGAATCTGAATGCTGATGGTGGCGTCGCGCCGGCCCCCACCGCTCGTGCCAGGAACCTTCGGGGCGGCGGCGGGAGTGCCCGTAGACCCTGATGAAGCCACGCGGTCCGCCGCGCCCTCCCGCGGTTCGCTGGGCGGGCAGCGCTCCAGGTCGAGGTCCTGCAGAATCTCGCGCGCGCTCTGGTAGCGCCGGTCGGGGTCCTTTTCCAGGCACTTCAGAATAATGCCGGCAATGTACTCGGGCAGGTCGGGGCACCTGGTGCGCGGGTCCGCCGGATGTTCGGTCATGCGCTGGTACATCAACTGCATGGCCGATTCGCCGCGGAAGGGCACCTGCCCGGTGAAGATTTCGTACAGGATCAGCCCCAGCGAATAGAGGTCCGACCGGTGGTCCACTTCTTTGGCTTCCACCTGCTCCGGCGACATGTAGCGCGGGGTGCCCATGATCTGGCCGGTGCGGGTCATCTTGGTGACTTCGGCTTCAAGCGATTTGGCCAGCCCGAAATCCAGCACAAACAGGTTATCCGAGTGGTCCACCAGGATGTTCTGCGGCTTCAGGTCGCGGTGCACCACATCCTCGCCGTGGGCGGCCTCCAGCGCGGCGCACAACTGGCGGGCGAACTTCAGCGCGCGGGGAAGCGGCAGGCGGCCTTCGCGGTCGATCAGGTCCGCCAGGTCCTGGCCTTCCACGAAGGCCATGGTGATGTACTTGACGCCGCCGAAATCACTCAGGTCGTGAATGCGCAGGATGTTCTTGTGGGAGATGCGGCTGGAGAGCAGCAGTTCCTGTTTGAAGCGCTGCATGGCCTGCGGGCTGGCCAGGTCGGGGCGCACCAGCTTAAGGGCCACGGTGCGGTCGAGTTCCAGGTCCAGGGCTTTGTAGACCGCTCCCATGCCGCCTTCGCCCAGCAGGCATTCGATGCGGTAGCGGTTGGCGAAAACGGTCTCCGCGGCCAGATGGAAGGGCTGCGCGCCGGTGGTCCAGGTGGTCCCGCCAGCCCCCATGGTAGTCATGGCGCCGGCGCCGGTCTGCGGGCGGGGGGTCGGCGCGACTGTAGCCGCGCTGGTATCCAGAAAAAGCGTAGCGGCATCGTCGGCGGCCAGCGGTCGCCCGCATTGCCCGCAAAACTTCAAGTCGTCCGGATTGACAGCGTTACAGCCTGAGCACACCATGGGTGCTTTCCCCGCATCGATCGAAAGCCGTGATGATTCCATTATGGGGGCAGCACCCTAAGGGCGCAACGGTACCCAAGGTATAGTGCTCATTGGACGGCTAACGTTACACCCGCCGGGCTGGTCCCATTCCCGATGGTCACCGACACCGCCACGCTGGTTCCCGGAGTGACTCCCGCCGGCACCACGGCGTTGATCTGCGTCAGCCCGGCCACCGTGCCCGGCGTGCCGCCGGCGTATTGCACGGCAGCATTCTGTCCCCCGATGGTCACCGACACCGGCTGGGTCAGGTACGGGAGCGCGGTGGCGCTGATGATGGAGGCATCCGCGCTGGCCGGATTGGTGACGCCGCCGCCGGTGCAGTAGATCACCACCACCGAGCCTCGCGCGGCGCGATTGTTGGGCCCGTTCACGGTCAGGTCCTGGTTCAGAATGGCGCCGGCTCCCTGGCCGGTGGACCCCAGGGTGAAGATGGCGGGCGTGGAGGCCACCACCGGCATGGTGACGGTATTAGACGCCGCCCCCTGGTAGATCACCTGCACGTTGGTCTGGCCGTTGCTATTGTTGGCCACCTCATACGGCACCACGGCGTTCACCTGGCTGGCGGAGACGTAGGTGAGGGCCGCAGCTACGTTGTCGAACATCACCTGCACGCCTGCCAGCGTCGTGGCAATCGAAGCGCCGCCGGCCGAAACCTGCAATCCGGCGGGGGTGGCCGGCCCCAGGTTCGAGCCGAATAACCCAACGATCTCCCCCGGGGAGACCGCGTTGGTGGCATAGTCGGCGCCATTGGCCACCGAGGTAAGCTGCACCGGCGGCGGCGCGGGGGCGGCCTGGGTCACCGGCAGCAGAGTAACTGTTGCGCCGTCATTGATATGCAGGTTGCCGGTGCGCGCCACGCTGGTGTTGGCCCGCACCTGGATAATGATAGCGCCGTTGCCCGATCCCGACTGGCCGGAGGTGATGGAGAGCCAGCTTACGTCGCTGAAGGCGCTCCAGTTGCACCCAGCCCCGGTGCTGATGGCGATGCGGTCGTTGGTGACTGTGGCGGGGTAGGATTCCGAGGTGGGGCTGAACGCGAAGTTCGCCGGCGAACCATCCTGGGTGAGGGCCAGTTGCTCCGCCGTGGCGATGGTAATAGCGCCGCTGCGGCCGGTGGCGCAGCCGTTGGCATCCACCGTATAGTTCACGGTTCCGTTGCCGGTGACGCTGGCGTTGCCGTTGGCCGGCAGATGGATCCAGCCCTGGGTCGGATCCGCCGACCAGGTGCAAGTGGTTTGCACCTGGAAGCTCCCCGGGCCGCCGGTAACCGGAAAGTCGATGGTTGGCGGGGTGAGGGTATACGTGCACGCCTGCGCGGCCTGGGTGACGCTGACGGTCTGGCCCGCCACCGACAGGCTGCCGCTGCGCGCGGTGGTCACGGTGTTGGCGTCGGCGTGCCAAGTCACGGTGCCGGGCCCCGAGCCGGTCTGGCCGGAATCGATGTGCAGCCAGCTTGTATTGGTAGTGGCGCCCCAGGTACAGCCGGTGCCCGCGGTTACGGAGATGCTCGATCCTGTTACCGTCCCCGTCCCGGAGCCGGCGGCAATATTGAACTGCGCGGGGGTAACGGTGTACGTGCACTGGCCAAACAGCGGCGCCGCGGCAGCCAGAACCAGGAGCAATCTCATCCTCTGTATAGTAGCGAACTGCATGCCGTGAGGATGGCGACGGCGCCGGGGGTATCGCCGTGCACGCAGATGGTTTCAACGGTGCCCGAATTCGCCAGGCGCAGGGCCTGTTGGGCGGCCTCTTGGGGATCGGTGATGAGCGCGCCGGGCAGTTTGCGCGAACGCAGCGTGCCATCGGATTCGTAGCGGCGGTCGGCGAACCCTTCGCCCGCCACCGGCAGGCCCATTTGCCGCCAGACGTCCAGCATGGGCGAGCCGGCCAGCCCGAATACCGGAACCGCCGTGTTCCAGCGCGCCACCCCTTCGCCGATGGCGCGGGCCACGGTGGCATTCTTCACCGCCACGTTGTAGAGCGCGCCGTGCGGCTTCACGTGGACGATGCGCCCTCCCAGCCGGGTGACCACAGCCTCCAGGCGGGCGATCTGCTGGTAAACGGTTTCGGCAATCTCCGCGGCGGTGAGCGGCATTTCGAGGCGGCCGAAGTTGGCGCGGTCCGGGTATCCCGGATGGGCGCCAATGTGTACCCCGCGGGCTATGGCCAGCCCGGCGGTGCGCTCCATGATGGCTTCATCGCCGGCGTGCCCCCCGCAGGCGATATTGGCCGAAGTGATGTGTTCCATCAGCGCCGCCTCGTGCGCGGCGTCTTCCAGTTCTCCCATGTCGCAGTTGAGATCGATTGGCATATGCGGTCCGTTTTCAGCTTAAAGCACGAAGGCGCTGCCGCGGGCATTGCCGCGGGTATGATGATTGCCATGGGTTTTTTCGATCGGGACGCCCCTGATCACTTTTGAGGAGTTCGAGAGGATGGAGGAGCAGCCGGGCAAACAGGAACTGCTGGAGGGGGAACTGATCGAGATGCCGCCGGCGGAGTATCGGCATAACCGCACATCCACCGAAATCTTCCTCGCCCTCGACGCGGCCCTGGCGGAGGCGCATTCGCGCGGCCAGGCGGCCGAACTGGGCGAGGTCCATCACTTAATGGGCTATCGCCTGATCGGGCCAAACT
The DNA here is from genome assembly GCA_035505095.1 of Bryobacteraceae bacterium. Lineage (GTDB taxonomy): Bacteria > Acidobacteriota > Terriglobia > Bryobacterales > Bryobacteraceae > JOPF133. The sequence goes on from DATJRE010000404.1 coordinate 7,195, forward strand.
GGTTGCAACCGGATGTCAGCATCACCCACGTGGGTCAGCCCGAGGGAAAGTACCTGGAGGGCGCCCCGGCTATCGCCATCGAAATCGTTTCCGCAGAAGACCGGGCCGAGGTTCTGGACCGCAAGACTGGCTTGTACTTCCAGCATGGCACGCGCGAAGTCTGGCGGCTTTACCCGAAAACCCGGCGGATGACGATCCAGGCCGGCAGCCCTTCGCAAGTTCGGGTCGAAACCGAAAACGTCTCGACGCCCCTGCTGCCCGGCTTCTCACTGGCGTTGTAGGTATCATGATTGCTATGGGCACTGTCACCACCACCGAAGCGCACCTTCTGACATTTGAGGAATTCGAGCGGATGGAGGAAGAGGCGTGCAAACAGGAACTGCTGGAAGGAGAGCTGATCGAGATGCCGCCGCCGGAATCGAAGCATAACCGGAATGCCACGGAAATCTTCCTTGCTCTGAGGGCGGCTCTAATCGAGGCGCATGCCCGCGGCGAAGCCGGCGAACTGGGCGAGGTGTTCATGGAGATGGGCTATCGCCTGACCAAGCGAAGCTGGTTGCTACCGGACGTCAGCATCTCTCATGCAGGCCAACCGGAAGGAAAATACATCGAGGGCGCCCCGGCCATCGCCATCGAGGTCGTTTCCCAGGAACAACGCGCCGAAGCTCTCGACCGCAAGACACACCTGTACTTCGAACGCGGCGCGCGCGAGGCCTGGCACCTTTACCCGAACACCCGGCACATGATGATCTATACCGGCAGCCCGTTGCAGGTGCGGGTGGAAGGCGAAACCGTCTCGACGCCCCTGTTGCCCGGTCTCTCGCTGTCGCTGCGGCAGATTCTCGGCGATTGATCTCGCCGCCCGCGCCTATAACAGGGCGTACAGCCATTTCTCCTGCTCCTGGAGCAGTTCCAGCGCGCGGTCCAGGGTGACCTCCTCGAAGTGCACGGAGTCGCGCGGGCGGGCCTGGCCGAGCTTCCAGAAATCGGCTGAGATCACGTTGGCGGGCTTGGGATAGCCGCCGGTGGTCTGGTGCTCCACAAACAGGATGATGGGCTGGCCATCGGGCGGCGCCTGGATGGCGCCCAAGGCCACGCCTTCGGTCAGCATTCCGCCGGCCGGACCGGGAATGGCGGGACCGCGCAGGCGCAGACCCATGCGGTTGGATTCCTCGCTGACCTGGTAGGCGCCGCCGTACAGCTCTCCGGCGAAACGGTCGGCTTGCGGACCGGCGGTGACGCGCAAGAGGGCTTCGGGGGAATGAGCCGGCGAGTGGGCAATGGCACGGCGGGGGCGGCGCACGGCCGCATCGCCGACCGGCAGACGATCACCAGAGCGCAGCGGCCGGCCGCCCACGCCGGTCATCACGTGCGCCGAGCGGCTGCCCATCACCAGCGGGGTGGCGATGCCTCCGCGCACGGCCAGGTAGCCGCGCGCTCCGCTGCGGGTGGGTCCGCAGCGCACCACCTGGCCGGCTCTGACCTCCACAGCCGTCCATAGCGGCAGCCCGGCGCCGAAATCCGACCCGGTGAGGGCGATCACGGCAGGGGCTTCGAACTCAAAGGCCCCGCCCACCAGGGTCATTTCGAGCGCGGCGGCGTTTTCGGCGTTGCCCACCAGAAGATTGGCGGCTCGCAGCGCCAGCGGATCGGCCGCCCCCGAAGCGGAGACGCCGAAGTGGGCGTAGTGGAAGCGGCCGAGGTCCTGGACAGTGGTTTGCAAGCCAGGGGCAGCCACGCGAATCGCGGTCACGGCAGCGCCTCTGGCAAGGGTGCGCGGGCTGCGCACGGCAGTGGCGCGGGCACGGGGCACGGGATGGGGCGGCAATCGAAGGCACTGGTGAAAACGGGCGGGAATTTGCCAAGAGGCCCCACAAGAACGCCGGTCACGGCAGCGCCTCCGGGACCGGCCGGAAGCGCACGCGGTCATCCATGCGCAGCAAGCCGGGCGGCGACGCCTGAGGGTCGAACAGGCGCAAGGGGGTCCGGCCGATCAGCCGCCAACCTCCCGGCGAGGAGAGCGGATAGACGCCGGCCTGGCTGCTGCCGATGGCCACGCTGCCCTCGGGCACGTGCTTGCGCGGGGCCGAAAGGCGCGGGGTGGCGAGTTCCGGGGGTAGGCCGCCCAGGTACGGGAAGCAGGTCGAGAAGCCCACGAAATAGACCAGATACTCGGCGGCAGCGTGCAGTTCGACCACTCGGGCCGCGTCCATACCGCAGTGGCGGGCTACATCTTCCAGGTCCGGCCCGGATGCGCCGCCGTAAACGACCGGAATTTCCACCAGCCGCGGGGCTTCCCAGGCAGGTTCGGCCGCGGCATCGCCGACGCTTGCGTTCTCGTCCGGCCCCTCGCCTGCCAGGCGAGCTTCCACCAGGGCCTGGATCTCGCCATGCGAGCGCAGCCGGGGGTCGAAATCGACCAGCACACTGGCAAAAGCGGGGTGCAAGTTGAGGATCCCGCGGACGCCCCCGAGGCTCCGGCAGAGGCGGCTGGCCTGGCGGTGGGCGTCATCGGAAATGCGGTCGCCGAAAGAAATCAGCAGGGAGCGGTCGCTGGCCGGTCGAATGGTCACTTCTGGTGATCGTACCAGCAGACGCTGCGCGCCGGACAGGCGTGCGCAGAAACCAGGACGCCAACCCGCATGCGACCGAGGGATGTGAGTGCGCCGATCGCCCGAATCGACCACCGGGCGCTCTTGCTCGGGAGATCGCCCTGTGGGTGGGGCTGGCCCCTCGGAACTTCCCGCCCGCGTCAGGGTTCGCCGGAATGGTGTCCTGCGAGGCCACCTGGCCGCCGAGCGGCTGGACAGTGATACCCGCGCCCGCGCCTGTCCGCTGATCGCATGGCGCCTGCCACGCGTTCGAAGAAAAGGATTGCGAGCCATCCAAAGCCCGTTTCGCCAGCCGCGTTCGCCGGCGCGTTTTTCCGAATTGTGTTTGTCGCCACGCTATGATATGTATAGGTACCTGGGAATATTAGACGATGGCCTACGTTATAGCAGAACCAT
>DATJRE010000405.1:0-10176 GCA_035505095.1 Bryobacteraceae bacterium
ACGACGGCGTCATCTTCCGCTTCTACGAATTCGAAGGCAAACCGGCGCAGGTGAAGCTCCAGTTGCCGCAAAAGGCGGTGAGCGCGGTGGAAACCAACCTGATGGAGAAGCACGGTTCGACCCTCGCTCTCGCGCCGGATGGCCGCAGCGTGACCGTGCCCACCGGACCCTACGAAATCAAAACCGTGGAGGTTTCGTTCCCCAAAAAGTAAGAGCCTGGATCTCCGTCGTGCATTCGCCCCGGCCGCGCACGCTTGCCTGCCATTAGCACCTGCGCTGGAACGCGGAACGCTTTGTACACGCAAATGTTCCTCGGGCCGCAACGAGTCGGAGGTACGCCCGATTCAACCGCGGCATCCGCAATATACACTGAGAAGAGTACTGGTGAGGAAAGGACCTGAAAGATGGCAAAAGTGGATTGTTACTCGGTGGTTGTCCCGAACAAGCCGGGCAAGGGGGCGCAATTGCTCGCCGCGTTTAAGGAGGCCGGGGTAAATTTTGTTGGCATCTGGGGCTACCCGGTTGGCAAAAGCAAATCCAGAATCGATCTCGTTCCGGAAGACGCTGCACTCCTCAAGAAGGCCGCCAGGCAACTCAAGATCGAACTCGGAAAGAAGCAGACGGCATTCCACATCACCGGTGACGATCATCCGGGTGCAGTCGCTGAAGTTTTGACGAAACTGGCGGCAAAGGAGATCAACCTTTACGCGGTCCAGGCGCTTTGCGCCGGCAACGGCCGTTTTGGTCTTCTGATTCAGGTGGACCAGGACGCCGTCAAGAAGGCTGAAAGAAGGCTGTCGATGCCGGAATGAAGCGGGGCCGCAATTCGCGGGCGTGAAGATCCCCGCTTTCGACCAGGCGCCGGACCTGGCGCGCGGCAAAATCGGCGTCTATGTGGATCTGAAGAGCGCTTCGGCGGCCGACCCGATGAGCCCCATCGACGGACACGGCATCACGGACGACCGGACCTGCGCGGCGTCCAGTTTCTCTCCTCGATTTCGCTGCTCTTGAGGACATCGGCAGTCAGGGTTTGCAGAACGGCTTCCTGGCGGGCCGCCCTTTTCCTGCCCCCTGCCTGCAATCGGCGTGCGAGGAATCTTCTTCAAATCCGCTGATTGCGATCGGCTGCACACCCAGCCGCGCATAGGCCAATCGTTGCGCTACCATCGTAGTCGTGCAACGACGGACCTTTCTGGCTCTCGCCGCGCTGGCCGCCCGCTCCCGCGCCACCGTCCGCGGCATGCAATTGCACCTGAGTTGCGGTGCGCTGGGCATCCAGGCTTCCCAGCGCGAGGCCATCGACTTGGCTGCGGCCAACGGCTTCGACGCCGTGGATGCCGACGGCAAGTACCTCAACACCCTCGATCGAAGCGCCCTCGCCGATCTGGCGGGCACCATGCACGAAAAGAAAATCGTGTGGGCCATGGCCGGCCTGCCCGTGGAATTCCGCCGCGACGAAACCGTCTTTTCCACCGGCATGGCGCAATTCCCTGCCTATTCCAAGGGATTGCAGCGCGCCGGCGTCGGCAAGGTGACCACTTACGTGCTGCCGCGTAGCGACACCCTCACTTACCTGGCCAATTTCAAGCTGCACGCCACCCGCCTGCGCGAAATCGCCGGCGTGCTGGGCGATTCCGAAATCCGTTTCGGCATCGAGTATGTGGCTCCCAAAACGCTGTGGACCACCGGCCGCTATCCGTTCGTCCACACCATGGCCGAAATGCGCGAGCTGATCGCCGAAATCAACCGCCCCAACGTGGGGATGGTGCTGGACAGTTGGCACTGGTACCACGCCGGCGACACCGCCGCCGATATCGCCGCGCTCCCCGCCAGCGCCGTGGTTTCGGTGGACCTGAACGACGCTCCGCTGGGGATTCCGAAGGACCAGATGATGGACAACCACCGTGAGCTGCCGGCCGCCACCGGCGTGATCGACATCCACGCCTTCCTCGGCGCGCTCGAAAGCATTGGCTTCCACGGGCCGGTCCGCGCCGAACCGTTTAACGAGGCGGTGCGCAAGATGCCGCCCGCCCAGGCCGCCGCCGCTGCCGCCGCGGCCCTCCGCAAGGCGCTGGTGGGCGCTTGACGGCACACCCGTATCCCGAAAGCCACGCTTTTCGGCGTAACCGTCTTTCCTGTGAGCACGTTAAAATGATTCCATAGCTTCTGAGCAGTGCCGCGGTGCCGCGCTTGCAGGGTCACCACAAGCTGCTTGGCGCCATCGTTCATAGAGGCAACGCATTCGTTTGGAGATGACCACTGTGTCCCGCAATTTTGCTCCGTTCGTCTTTGCCGGTTTGGCCGGACTGGCTTTGCTCGGGCCCGCGCCGTGCTTCGCGCAGCCCAGCTCTTACACCATCAGCACTTATGCTGGAACCGGCCCCTCCGGCAATGTCGGCGAAGGTACCTACAACAGCGGCGCCGGTTTCGCCGGCGATGACTCCGCGCCCACCCAGGCCCAGTTCAATTTCCCGGTCGCCATTGCCCTCGATTCTTCGCACAATCTGTACATCGCCGATAGCGGCAACTACCGCATCCGCGAGGTCTCCGGCGGCAAGGTCAATACCATTGCCGGCAATGGCGAAGTGGGCTACAACGGCGACGGGGGCCCGGCCACCAGCGCTGCCTTCGACCTCCCTTACGGAGTGGCCGTGGATGGCGCGGGCAACGTGTATATTTCGGACCTTCACAACCAGATTGTCCGCCAGGTGAATACCAAGGGCGTCATCAACACGTTCGCCGGCAACAACTGCTGCTATGGCTATTTCGCCGATGGCTTACCGGCCACCAATCCGTCCGCTTCGCTGAACCAGCCGGTGGGGCTGGCGGTGGATGCCGCCGGCGACCTCTACATTGCCGACAGCCAGGATTACCGCGTGCGCGTGGTCACCACGGGGGGAATCCTCAATAGCGTGGCCGGCGGATTTCAGGGCGCCGATCCGGGCAATGGCATATACGGCGGCGATGGGGGGCCCGCGATTCCCTGCGATTTGAATGTGCCGCTCGGCGTGGCGGTGGATAGCAAGGGCAACGTGTATATCGCCGATAGCGAAAATCACCGCATCCGCAAGGTCACCCCGGCCGGCATCATCACCACGGTGGCCGGCAACGGCACCGGCGGTTATTCGGGCGATGGCGGTCCGGCCGTTGATGCCGAATTGAACCGGCCCTGGTCCGTGGCCGTGGACTCGGTGGGCGACCTGTTCATTGCCGACTACAACAACAGCCGCATCCGCGAAGTCAACACCCAGGGCATCATCTCTACCATCGCCGGTGGTTATGGCCCTGGCTACTCGGGTGATGGCGGTCCGGCCCTGCAGGCCATGCTGAGCTTCCCCACCGGCCTGGCGCTCGACACCAATGGCACCCTTTATGTAGCCGATGCTTCCAACAACGTGATCCGCGCGCTCACCCCCACGGCCCCTGCGGTAGCCGGCGGCGGGGTGATTTCGGCCTCCTCATTCGGCGCCTTTCCGGCCATCGCGCCGGGAAGCTGGATTGAAATTTACGGCACCAACCTGGCGCTCGACGACCGCAGTTGGACCGGCAGCGATTTCCAGGGCGCCAGCGCGCCCACCTCGCTCGATGGGACCACCGTCACCATCGGCGGCCAGTCGGCCTTCATCGAATACATCAGCGGCGGGCAGATCAACGCCCAGGTTCCCTCCAATGTGTCCACCGGACAGCAGCAGGTGGTGGTGAAAACCGCCGCCGGAACGAGCGCCAGCTACACCGTCACGGTCAACGCCACCGAGCCGGGGTTGTTCGCGCCGGCGTCTTTCAAAGTCGGCGGAATCCAGTACGCAGGCGCCACCTTCAACGATTACTCCACTTATGTGGCGCCGGCGGGCGCGATTCCGGGCGTCACCTCGGAGCCCGCCACTCCCGGCCAGACCATCGTGCTGTATGGCGTGGGATTCGGGTCGGTCACGCCCAACATTCCGGCGGGCCAGATCGTCAGCGGCAGCAACACCCTTAGCCAGCCGGTGCAGATCTCGATTGGCGGCGCCCCGGCCACGGTCACATTCCAGGGTCTGGCCGCCGGCAGCATCGGACTATACCAGTTCAACGTCACCGTGCCCAACATTCCGGCCAACAACAAAGCGGCGCTGACCTTTACGCAGGGCGGCGCCACCGGCTCGCAGACGCTGTACATCGCCGTACAGTAAGGCGCCGGTGCGATGACCGCGCAATTTGTTCCCATTTACCGGAACACCCGCCTACGCTCGTAGCTCTGATCACAGCCGTGACGGTGAAGGATCGTTCGTAATTCGTGGCTGGGACACGACACTAGCCCCCTCTCAGCTCCTGGTCCGCTACGATGGTGGAGGAAGTGCGCTGCCCGCTCGATTCCGCCATCCGCCAGTCGCCCGAGGCGCCGAATGCCTGACGCCGCCGGTCCCACCGTCGCCCTGCAGGCCCGCTCGGTTCGCGTGCGCGGTATCGTCCAGGGCGTGGGCTTCCGGCCGTTCGTCTACCGGCTGGCGCACGCGCACCAGTTGAACGGCTGGGTGCTCAACCACGAAGAAGGCGTCGAAATTCACCTGGAAGGCGCGCTGCCGGCGCTCGACTGCTTCGTCCGCGAGCTGGTCGAACAGGCGCCGCCGGCCGCCCGGATCGTTTCGGTGGAGGTGGATTCCTCCGAACCGGCGGGCCTGGGCGATTTCCAGATCCGCCCCAGCGAGCGCCGCGCGCGCCCGGTCACCCGCATCTCCCCCGACCTGCCCATCTGCGCCCGCTGCCTGGCCGAGCTGTTCGATCCCCGCGACCCGCGCTATCGTTATCCGTATATCAACTGCACCGATTGCGGCCCGCGTTACAGCATCATTCTGGGGCTGCCTTACGATCGCCCGCTCACCACCATGGCGGCGTGGCCGATGGATTCCTACTGCGCCGCGCAGTACGACGACCCCCTGAACCGCCGCTTTCATGCCCAGCCGGTGGCCTGCCCGCAGTGCGGCCCGCAGTACTCGCTGGCATCGGATGGCGAAACCCTCGCCCACGGACAGGCCGCCATCGCCGCCGCGGCGCGCCTGTTGACCTCGGGCGGGATCGTAGCCGTGAAGGGCATCGGCGGCTACCACCTGGCCTGCGATGCCGGCAATGCGGACGCCGTGGCCCTTCTGCGCGAGCGCAAGTTCCGCAAAGAAAAACCGTTCGCTGTGATGCCCGGCGACCTCGAGACCGCGCGCGCGCTGGCGCATCTCGATAGCGATGCCGTCGGCTTGCTGGAATCCGCCGCCCGCCCCATCGTGCTGGTTCCGTCGCGCGTGGAACTGGAAGGAGTGGCGCCCGACTCCAACGAGCTGGGCGTTCTGCTCCCGTACGCCCCGATCCATCATCTCCTGTTCGCTGCCGGTGCGCCCGATGTCCTGGTGATGACCAGCGCCAACCGTTCCAGCGAGCCCATCGCCTTCCGCGATGCGGAAGCGGTCGAGAGTCTTGCCGGCATCGCCGACGCCTTTCTGATCGGTGAGCGCCCCATCGCCAGGCGGGTGGATGATTCGATCGCGCGTGCCGGAGCCTTCGGACCGGCCATACTGCGGCGTGCCCGCGGGTACGCCCCGGGCGCCGTGGCCACCGTTCCCGCCGGCCGCCCCATCCTGGCCGTGGGCGCCGATCTGAAAAATTCCATCGCCCTGGCGGTGGAAGGTCAGGTGATTGTCAGCCAGCACATCGGCGACCTGGAGCACTTACCGGCGCTCACCGCCTTCCGCGAGACCATCCACGACCTGCTGCGCATGTACGATCTGGAACCCTCCGGCGTGGTGGTGGCCCACGATGCGCATCCGCAGTATTTCTCCACTCAGGAGGCTCTGGCGCTGGAAGGCGAGCGCTGCGTGGCCGTGCAGCACCACCGCGCGCACATCGCTTCGGTTCTGGCCGAGCGCGAGGCCTTCGATACACCTGTGCTGGGCGTGTCGTTCGATGGCACCGGCTACGGCGACGATGGCTCCATCTGGGGCTGCGAGTTTTTCGCCGGCAGCCTGAGCGGCGGGTTGCGGCGCGTGGCGCATTTGCGTCCCGCGGCGCTCGCGGGAGGCGATGCCGCCGCGCGTCATCCCGTGCAGGCGGCCGCCGGCTTCCTGGCGCAGATCGACAACCTGCCCGACCTGGCCGCGCCGCCGTTCCACTTTCCGGACCGCTACCGCGTGGCCGCCCGGCTCTTGCAAAGCGGCTTCCGCACCTTTGCCACCACCAGCATGGGCCGGCTGTTCGATGCCGCGGCGGCCCTCACCGGCTTCACCCGCGCCATCACCTTCGAAGCCCAGGCGGCCATGTGGCTGGAAAATCAGGCGCGCGGCGCGGGCCCGGTGGCGCCCTATCCATTTCCCTTCGAAGACGGCGTGCTGGATTTCCGTCCCCTGCTGGCCGCCCTGTGCCGCGACCGCCGCGCCGGCCGCGACCCCGCGCAGGTCGCCGCCGCGTTTCATGCCGGCGTGGCCGAGGGCGCCGCCGCGTCCATCCGCACGCTGTGCCGCGTCCACGGCCTGGAGACCGTAGCGCTTTCGGGCGGCGTCTTTCAGAATGAGCGCCTGCTGGTGGAATTGCGCGGCCGCCTCTCCGGCGGACCGGCCGTGTGGGTGAACCGCGCCGTGCCCGCCAACGATGGCGGCATCAGCCTGGGCCAGGTGGCCCTCGTGGCCGCTGCGACAATCCAGGCGGCAGCGCCAGCGGCCTGAAGCCGCGCCTCTGCTACAATACACAAGGAGCGTGTCTGCAAAGCAGGTGTCGGTCCACCTATTTTGATCCAACACTATCAAAATAGGGAGTCCGACTCGATCAACGCGCTGGTGTGCAAGCTCCTGGCGTACCGGGCCGACCCGGAACGCAAGGGAGAAGCCTGAAGGCGCTCGGGGGACACCCGCCCCGTTTAACTACGAGGGTCAATAACGGGGGTCGGCACGGCCAAGTGGTACGCTCCAAACTTCCCGTTCAGGCCATGTCGGTCTGGTGTACCGAAGCGATCCGCCAATCGTCGTACACCTGCGCGCACACCATGCTCGCCAGTACCTGGCCGTTCTGGGCGTTGTTCCAGGGGTGTACGATTTCCATAGCCGTGTACACCACCGCCACTTTGGTGGTCACAAACTGCACGCGCCAGGCCCGGAAGTGCAGAATGGTGTAGCGCAACGGTCCGGAAAAAGCCACTCCCAACTGCCGCTGGATTTCCTCGCGCCGCTCCCAGAGCGCCCCGCCGCGCGCCACGTACACCGCATCCTCCATGAAAAAGCCGGCGTAGGCCGCCGCGTCGCCGTGGTTCCAGGCTTCTTCCAGGCTGCCCAGCAGGCGCTCCAGCCTGACCTTGGATTTGTGATCCGAAGCACTGGGACTCTCACGCGGGATGGCCATAAAAGGTGAGTATGGCAGGAAGCGAGGGGTTCCCGCCAGTCTGCGTGCCAATCGGCACCGTTGGGGTCGCGGCGCGGCGCAAAATTTGCACTACCATCGGCGGAGGCAATTATGCGCCGCGTGTGGATGTCTTGCTGGATAGCTGGGTGCCTGGCCGCAGCCACGCCGCTGCTGCGGGCGCAGACGCTCGCGGTGGCCCCTTCCACCGAAATTCCCCCGCCGCAGATGGCCGAAACGTTGCAGGCCATGCCGCTGTTGGAGGCCCACCAGTACCTGTTGTGGGCGCGGTCGGAGGTGATGGAGGAGGATTACACCGGTGCTGACGCGGCGCTGCTGACCGTAGCGCAGGCCCTGGCAGTTTTCGAAATCCAGGAGCCCGGCCCCCATGGCCTGGATGCGGATTTTACCCGACAGCGTATCGAAGAATACACCCGCGTGCTGGCCAGCGACCCCAGCGACGCCGTGAGCCGCATCGACAGTTGGATGGATCGCATTGGCCACTGGGGCGGTGGGAAGTGACCACATCCTCTTTGCGCCCTCGGCTCAGCCGTGTCTCTCCGGAAACCTCTCCAACCGACCCCAAAAGCCTGACGCGGAGGCGCGAAGACACCGAGAAATTCGCGGAGGAAGACATTTTCGATCTCTCTTGCCTTTCCTCCGGTCTCCGCGTCTAGCGACCCTCCCTTCCCTTTGAGTCTTCTCCGCGCTTCCTCCGTTTCCTCCGCGTCTCCGCGTCTAGTGGGCCCCAGCCGGCACGCTCCGAGCCCTCGCCATCTCAATTGCCTTTCTCTGCGCTTTCTCCGTTTCCTCCGCGTCTCCGCGTCTAGTGGGCCCAGCCGGCACGCTCCGAACCCCCACCTTCTCAATGCCTTTCTCCTCAATTGCCTTTCTCCGCGCTTCCTCCGTTTCCTCCGCGTCTCCGCGTCTAGTGGGCCCCAGCGCCAACCCCCGATCGTCGGTTTTAATCCATTTCTGATGCTTCCTTTACGACTTCTTTATACACCGCGCCCTAACCTGTAGTCGATGCCGGTATATCCAAGCGGCGAGCTTCGAATCGATCCGGGATCGATCCCCTCTGCGGACGCCGGCCAGAACCTCGAAATCGTCGTCCCGTTGACCGAATGGTCGGTCACCCGCGCGGTTCTGGAGCGCGCTCCGGCTCTGGCCGCCGGCCTCAACGCCCGCGTCAAGCTGATCGCCGTCCACACGGTGCCCTATCAAACTCCGTTCTACTGTCCCGCCCTGGTGCATGCGCATCTGGTACAACAGGTCATGGATCTGGCGTCCCAATGCGATCTGCCCGTCGAGCCCCAGGTGGTCCTCGCGCGAAGCCGCGAGGAAGGTTTGCGTTCCGCGCTGACGGAACGCTCCACGGTGCTCCTGGGCAGCCGGCAGCACTGGTGGCGCACTCAGGAAGAAACGCTGGCGCGCCTGCTCGCGCGGGAAGGTTACCGCGTGGCGCTGCTGCACATCCGGTGAGGAGAGGAATACATGTTGGACGTGGTTTTTGTGCTGATGACCATCCTGTTTTTCGTGGCGGGCTGGGCCTATGTGAAAGGATGCGACCGGCTTTGACCCGGCGCGCCCCGCCGCGGGCGCAAATTGACCGTGGAAAGGAACTATGGAATACGTGATATCCCTGGCAGTCGCCATCGCTTTGGGCGTGTACCTGGTCTATGCGCTCCTCCGTCCGGAGCGCTTCTGAGAGGCATCGCATGACCCCTAACGGGATTCTTCAAATCGTTCTGTACTTTGTGGTGTTGCTGGCTCTTACCAAGCCCATGGGCGTTTACATGGCCAAGGTATTCTCCGGTGAGCGCACCTGGGCGCACCGTGTGCTGCGCCCGCTGGAAGTGCTGGTTTATAAGACCTGCGGCATCGACGAAAACGCCGAACAGCGCTGGACCTCCTACGCCGGCGGCATCCTGGTCTTCAGCCTGGTTTCGATCCTGTTCACTTACCTGATCCTCCGCATCCAACAATGGCTGCCCCTGAATCCCCAGGGCCTGGGCAATGTAGGTTCGGATCTGGCCTTCAACACGGCCAATAGCTTTGGCACCAACACGAACTGGCAATCCTACGTGCCCGAAGTAACCGTAAGTTACTTCACTAACATGATCGGCCTGGCTACCCATAACTTCTTTTCGGCGGCAGCCGGTATCGCCGTGGCCATCGCTTTTGCGCGCGGTTTCGCGCGCCACTCAGCGGAGACGCTGGGGAACTTCTGGGTGGACATCACCCGCTGCACGGTGTATATTCTGCTGCCGATTTCGGTGGCCTGCGCGCTGGTGCTGTGCTCCCAGGGGGTGATCCAGAACTTCCGTCCTTACACCAAGGCCGCCACGGTGGAAGGCCCGGTCCAGACGATTCCCCAAGGCCCTATCGCTTCGCAGGAGGCGATTAAAGAGCTGGGCACCAATGGCGGCGGCTTCCTCAACGCCAATTCCTCGCACCCTTACGAGAATCCCACGCCGTTTTCGAACTTCTTCGAGATGGAATTGATTTTCCTCATCCCCGCGGGACTTACTTACACCTTCGGCAAGATGGTCAAGGATACCCGCCAGGGCTGGGCCTTGTTTGCCGCCATGAGCGTTCTGTTCCTGGCCGGCGTAGCGGTCACTTACTCCTCTGAACAGGCGGGCAATCCCAACCTGAGTAAGTTGGGCATCGCCGCCGCGGCCGATGCCGCACAGCCCGGCGGCAATATGGAGGGCAAGGAAGTGCGCTTCGGCATCGCCAACTCCGCGCTCTTCACCGTCATCACCACGGACGCAAGCTGCGGCGCGGTGAACAACATGCACGATAGCCTCACGCCGCTGGGCG
>DATJRE010000406.1:0-6928 GCA_035505095.1 Bryobacteraceae bacterium
TAGTGTGGAAACCACGGCATTCGGAAGACTGTAAGTAGGGTTGAAGGGAGCGTTCTGATCGGTGCGGTAACCCAGGGCATCCTGTAAGTCGTTGTACATGCCGAAGCCGGCGCGGATTACGGTGGTGTGCGGGTTATGGAAAGGACTCCAGGCCGCGCCCAGCCGCGGCTGCGGCAGGAACGTCCCATGGTTCACAGTGAAAGCCGAGCTGCCAATAGTGGGCTGGCTGGCAATAATGCCATTGAGGAAAGTATACGTGGCGGCGCGGCCGTGGACCTCGTTCCAACCGTTGGTGAACTCGTCGCGGAAGCCCAGGGACAGGGTGAAGTGGGAAGTTACGCGAATGTTGTCCTGGACATACCACGCGCCGAACCAGGCGCGCCAGCCGAGCGGCGTCGGCGTGGGGTCGTAGAGAAGGCTGCTGGCGGTGCCTTGCAGGAACGTCTGCAAGCTGGTGAAAGTGGCCTGGCCGTATTGGCTGAGGGCCAGTTCCTCATTCGAGCGAAGCCGCTGGAACCAGGCGCCGATTTCGATTTGATGACGCCCCTTGGTGAATGATACACGGTCTTCGTAGGTGAAGAGATTGCGGGCGACGTGGAGGTTACTTCCGTTGTTACTTCCTGCGAGGCTGAGCTGGGCAGTAGGGTTAGACGCGGCACTGCCGCCGACCACGATGGCGCCTACCGGATCTCCCGCCAGAAAGCCGTTCAGGCCGGCCGCGGGAGTGCCGGGCGTGGGTTCGCCGGTGAAGAAATAACCGGCGCGCGAGAAGCCGGCGCGGATGGTGTTGAGCAGGTTGGCGGAGAAGATATGGGTCTCTTCGAGGCTGGCCACCTGCTCGCGGAGGCTGGTGACGTCGGTGCTGTAAAGGTTGGTGCTGGTGGGAGTGAAATCGGCGCTATCGTCGACGGTGTAGATGGCGCTGAGCGAATCCTTGGAGGAAACGATCTGATCGAGGCGCAGGGTTCCGAAATCGTCGCGAATGGTTTGCAGCGGGTTGTTGAAAGCCTCGGAGATGCCGCCGAAATCCGGAGCGCCGGGGGTGGGGGCCGGCCAGGCGTTGATCAGCGGCGAAACTCCCACGAATGCCAGGCCGGAGGTGGGGCAGGGACTTGGCACGGGGGTCACCAGGGCGCAGGGCAAAGAGCCGGCGCGTGCGTTGTTGTCGGGCACGAGGTCCACGCCGGTTTGGTGCAGGTGCTGGCGGAAGCCTTCATAATTGCCGAACAGGAAGGTTTTGTTTTTGCGGACGGGGCCGCCGAGGGAGGTCCCGAACTGGTTGCGCTCGAAACCTGGGACCGAGGCGCCGTCGAAGAAATTGCGCGAGTCCATGGCGTTGTTGCGGAGGAATTCGAAGAGGGAGCCGTGCAACTGGTTGCTGCCGGACTGGGTGACGATCAAGACCTGGGCCGCGGGACGCTTGCCGAACTCGGCGCTGTAGGAATCGGTGAGGACATTGAATTCGCGCACTGCGTCCACGCCCAGCAGCACCTGGCTGGTGCCGCCCGGCTGCATGTTATTTTCGGCCGCGCCGGTAAATTCGACACCATTTAACAAGAATAAATTCTGCTGCGGCCGGTTGCCCTCGACTGCGAAATTGTTGCCGGCGGTGGAATTGGATACGCCAATGCCGCCGGTTTTCTCCCAAGTGAAATTGACCACTCCGGGATTGAGCGTGAGCAACTCGTCATAACTTCGCCCGTTGAGGGGAAGGTTCTTAATTTGCTGCTCACCCACCAGTCCGGAGATATTGGCGGTGGTGACGCCTACCAGCGGCGCATCGGCGCTGACGGTGATTGCCTGGCTGGATTCGCCGACTGCCAGAGAGAGGTCCACAAGGGCCGTCTGGCCCACCACCAAGTGCACGCCGGTGCGCAATTCCTCGTGGAAACCGGGCTTTTGGGCACGGATCTCGTAGTTGCCCACGGGGAGGGAGAAGAACTGGAAATGGCCCTGGGGGTCGGTCACGGTGCTGCGGGCCACGCCGGTATCCACGTTGGTCGCCGTGACCGCAGCGTCGGCGATTAGGGCGCCCGATTGGTCGGTAACCGTGCCGGAAAGAATGGCGGAGACCTGCGCCCGAAGCAAGCCCGCACAGAGTACGAGGAAGAGGCAGTAAGCCAGTCGCATAGTTTGTCCTGTAAAGATTTCAGTGTATCGTAAACACGACAATATGCGCGCCTTAGCCGAGGGGTTTCGCGGGCCTGCTGCGGATGGTGCTAGCGTAAAAATAGAGCTGTGATGAGGCACCCCCGGCCGCCGGAAATCGAGAACCGTTTAGCGGCGCTCCGCCAGAGCCGGGGAGCGTCGGCAGCTTGGCTGGCCAAGGCCGCCGGCGTCAGCCGCCAGACGATTTATGCCATTGAGGCAGGCACCTTTATTCCCAACACGGCGGTGGCGCTGCGGCTGGCGCGGGCGCTGGAGACGGGCGTGGAGGACCTGTTCACGCTGGGCGAAGACGCCTCCACGCCGGACCTTCCGTCGGCAGAGGCGAAGTTGCTGCCGGGGTCGGGGCCGCTGGAGCCGGGGCAGCCGGTACAATTGTGCCGGGTGGAAGAGCGCCTGATGGCCTCGGCGCCCTCTCCTGTTCCATGGTATTTGCCGGCAGGTGACGCGCTGGTGACCGGCAATCCGGCCGAAGGGCGCAAGGCCAAGGTGCGGATCTACCATCCGGATGGCGATTTCCGCAACCGCATTCTGGTGGCCGGCTGCGATCCCGGCATCTCGGTGCTGGCGCGGCATATGCAGCCGGCGGGGGTGGAACTGGTGCTGGCGCATCGCAACAGCTCGCAGGCGCTTTTGCTTCTGAAACAGGGCGTGGTGCATATTGCCGGCACCCACCTGCGGGACGAGCGCAGCGGCGAATCGAACCTGCCGGAGGTCGGGCGGATCTTCGGGAAAAACCGCGTGGCCGTGATTTCGTTCGCGGTGTGGGAAGAAGGCATCCTTATGGCACGAGGCAATCCGAAGGCAATCCGCGGAATGGAGGATCTTGCGCGCCGGGACGTGCGCCTGGTCAACCGCGAAGAGGGGTCGGGGAGCCGGCGGCTGCTGGACTCGCATCTGGACCGGCTGAAAATCGACCGGGCTGCGGTGACAGGCTACCAGAACCTGGCTTCCGGACACCTGGCCGCCGCGTGGCAGGTGCGCATCGGCGCGGCGGATTGCTGTATTGCCACGCGGGCGGCGGCGCGCCTGCTGGGCCTTGGTTTCCAGGCCCTGGCCAGCGAGCGGTATGACTTGGTGATCCGCCGGCAGCACCTGGACTTTCCACCCGTGCAGGCGTTGTTGGATACCCTCAACCGGTCGAGCTTCCGCCGCGAGTTGGAGAGCGCCGGGGGCTACGACACGAGGGCGGCCGGGCAGCGAATGCTCTGAGGGGCGCTGCGCCTTTTCCTGAGGCCATTCCCGCAAAGGAGGGTGCCGCATACCCCCTATTCCCCGTGAACGGCGAATTGATGGCCCCGCTCGAAAATTAGGTAATTTTCGCGACCGGTACTCTAATGCTATGACCCTCAACCGCCGATAAGTACCGGTAGAAGAGCAGATGCCGCTTACCCTTGAGCGAGACGAATCGCGCTGGCTGATCCGTATGGAAGGCCAGGTCACCCTCACTTCCGCTGGGGAGTTGAAGCAGTTGCTGCTCGAATGGCGGGCGGCTCGGAAAGATCTGGAATTCGATTTGCACCTTGTGGAGGAAATCGATATCCCGATCATGCAATTGCTGTGGGCCGCGACACAGGAGGCTCGCCGCGAGGGCGTGCGCGTGGTGGCTAGCGGGTCTGAGCCTGCCGTCGCGGCGGCGCGCGAGGCGGGCTTTGCTCAGATGCCCGGGTTTCCGCTGCAGGATTAGGTTATGGGCAAGGTGATTCTCACGGTGGACGATTCGGCGAGCGTCCGGCAGATGGTCAAGTTCACGCTTTGCGATGCTGGCTACACGGTGATTGAGGCTTCGGATGGCCAGGATGCCATCCGCAAGCTGACCGGGCCGGTGAACCTGGTGATCACAGACTTGAATATGCCGAATTTGGACGGCATCGGCCTCATTCGCAGACTGCGCGCCAACCCCGCGCATAAGGGCGTACCGATCATTATGCTGACTACGGAATCTCAGGAAGCGCGCAAACTCGAAGGCAAAGCGGCCGGAGCTACCGGTTGGATTGTGAAGCCATTCACCATGCAGCAAATCCTGGCGGTGGTGAAAAGGATGGTCGGGTGATCGACCGGTTTAAGCAGGGCTTCCAGGAAGAAGCCCGCGAATTGCTCGGCGAACTGGAATCGGCCCTGCTGGAACTGGACCAGAAGCGCGACGATCCCGAGGTGGTAGGGCGGGCGTTCCGTGCGCTGCACACCATCAAGGGATCCGGCGCGATGTTCGGTTTCGATGACATCGCCGCCTTCACTCACAATCTGGAAACGGTCTTCGACCAGTTGCGCAAGGGAGAACTGGCGGCCACCAAAGACCTCATCAACCTGGCTCTGGCTGCGGGCGACCAGGTCAAAACCATGCTGGATGCCGCGGACGGCCGGGGATCCGCGGATCCGAACCGCTCGGCGCAGATTCTGGCTTCGCTGGACAGCTTGACGGGGTCGATGCCCGCTCCCGAGAAGCTTGCGCCGGTGGCGCGGACCGGTCCCGTGGCAACCGAAGGCGCCGTGTCCACCAGGTGGCTGATTCACTTCCGGCCCGGTCCGGACGTGATCTTGAATGGGACCAATCCACTGCTCCTGCTGCGCGAGATAAGGGAACTCGGGACCCTTCGCGTGGAGATCGACACATCCCAGGTGCCACCGCTCGATGCGATCGATCCCGAGCGATGCTATGTCGCCTGGGACCTGGTTCTGGATACCGCCTCGGGGAAGGAAGCGATCCGCGACATCTTTATCTTTATTGAAGACGAATGCGAAATCCGGATTGAGCCGGCGCCAGGGGATGCTTCGGGCGCCGAGGTTGCCCCGGTTCCTTCTCCAGTTTCCCCAGCGGCCAAAACTGCGCAGGCTTCCGCGGGGTTTGCCGCCACCGGGACTGGGGTCGCTTCCAGCATCCGAGTGTCGGCCGAAAAGCTGGATCAACTCGTCAATCTGGTGGGCGAACTGGTGACCGTACAGGCACGCCTGAGCGAGGTCTCGGCCCGCCGGGACGATCCGGACATTCAGGCGATTTCCGAGGACATCGACCGGCTCACGGCGGAGCTGCGTGAAAACTCGATGAGCATCCGGATGCTTCCTCTACGCAACACCTTCGAGCGATTCCGCCGGCTGGTGCACGATCTGGGGATTGAGTTGAACAAACAGGTCGATCTGGTCATCGAGGGGGCTTCCACGGAACTGGACAAGACGGTGATCGATCAACTGAACGACCCGCTGGTCCACCTGATCCGCAACAGCATGGATCACGGCGTTGAGACCCCGGACGCGCGACGGGCGGCAGGCAAAGCAGCCACTGCCACGATCCGGCTTTCGGCGCAGCATTCCGGCGCCCAGGTGTTGATCCGCGTCAGCGATGACGGGCGCGGTCTGGATGCCGCGGCGGTGCGCGCCAAGGCCATTGAGCAGGGGCTGATCGACCCCGCGGCCCAACTCTCGGAATCCGCGCTATTCGCGCTGATCATGGCGCCCGGTTTTTCCACAGCCCGGAAGGTCACGGATGTCTCCGGCCGGGGCGTCGGTATGGATGTGGTACGGCGCAGCGTGGAAGCCCTGCGTGGCTCCATTGAAATCGCCAGCCAACCGGGAGTGGGTCTCACGGTAACGCTCCACCTTCCGTTGACGCTGGCCATCATCGACGGCCTGCTGGTCCGAGTGGGAGCAACCCATTTCGTACTGCCGCTGGCCAACAGCCTGGAATGCGTGGAACTGACCCGGCAGGACGTTCAGGATGCGCACGGCAACCACCTGGCGAGCGTGCGCGGCGAGACCATTCCTTACATCCGGCTCAGCGAGCATTTTGTCATCCAACGGCCGCCGCCGGAGCGCGAGCAGATTATGGTTGTGGATACCGAAGAGGGCCATTACGGGCTGGTGGTGGATGAAGTTCTGGGAAATCACCAGACCGTGATCAAGAACCTCGGCAGGCTGTTTCGCGATGTTCCGATGGTGTCCGGCGCCACCATCCTCGGAAACGGAACCGTGGCGCTGATTGTCGATCCGCATCGCCTGGTGCAGAGCGTAATCCAACTGAGCCGGGAGAGCAGGCGCTCCGATGGCCGGAACAGGCGGACCCCTAGTAAGTCCGGCCGGCCGTAAAGATGTAAGCAACGAATCGAAGAGAGGAAATAGAGCATCGATGTTACGCAACACAAAAGGACAAAACAATAAGCCGGCGAGTGCGGCACCCACGGACGGCGGTCGAGCGGTCCTCGAGTATCCCACGAAGGGCAGGCGCGGACCTGCCAGAGCCAGTATGCCGTCGGCCCCAGGCAGCGAGTGGCCCGACGAGACGGCCGAATTCCTGGAACTGGCGGCGGACTATGCACAACGCCTGGCGGAGGGGGAAGCCCCTCAAAAAATCACCGCCCAGTACACCGGCGCTTGCAAGAAAATCGCGGACGGCTTCAATTCGCTGATCGATATGATGCACCTGCGGTCCGCCGATATCGAGGCGCTGCTGACGGCTTCCCTGGAAGGAAAGCTCGAGACGCGGATCGATACCCGTAAGTACGCCGGCGGTCACGGACAGATGATGCATTCCATCAACGCTATGCTCGACGCGATTCTGCTGCCCATCGGTGAGGGCAACCGGATTTTGGCGCAGATTTCGAACGGCAAAATCGATGAACTGATCGCCCATACCTACAAGGGCGACCACGAGAAGATGAAGCAGGCGGTCAATCAGGTGGGAGTGGTGATTCAGAGCCTGCAGAAGGAGTTGATCCGGTTGACGGACGCCTCCAGGGAAGGGCAGCTTTCCGAGCGCGGCAAGCCGGAA
>DATJRE010000407.1:0-6975 GCA_035505095.1 Bryobacteraceae bacterium
GTATCACGACCGACGCCCAGCGGGCTGAGGAATACCGGCGCTTGGCCGCCGGGAAGTGGCCGCCGCCTCCGCCCTGGCCGCCCGCTCAGAATTCCATCAGGGAGCTGATGACGGCGGCCCAAAAAGCCGCTGGGCAGCAACGGTTTGAGGATGCGTTTTCGCTGACCATGCAGGCGATTGCCGCCGCGCCGGAAGCCGTCGACCGCGATACGATTGCCGAGTGGCCCTTTGAATCGGTGGCCAACCTTATCGGCCAGAAACAACCCGCACGGGCGGAGGAGCTTTACCAAAACCTCCTGGCGGCGGCGGAGGGATGGTCGTCCGATACGATTCAGCCGCTGAGCTGCGCGAGCGAGGGGAAGTGCGAAAGTCAGGCTAGTCCAAGGCTAGTCCAAGGCTAGTCCCGCAGAATGTGAGTCTTACCGATTTGCAGCCCCTCCCGTCGCCCGGCCCAACTCGCCTCCATTTTCATCCCCTCCTGTGCCGAAGCGAAGCGCGTGCCAAGCGAAGCGCCGCCGTCTCCTGTTCACCAAGTTCCCCAACCCGAAGCCCCTGTCACTACAGCCGCTTGCGCGCCTCGCCCCGCTGCCCGGCGCATATGCCGTGCTACAAGTTGGGCGAGGGACCAGCTTTGCCGATTCATTGCCCCATACAACCCGCTGCTGGAAAATTTACCGAACGAACCCATTTCTCGCGGTTAGCCACAATCCTTCCAATAGCCTGCCTTCCCTCCCCACGAACCCGCCGCCGGCCGCGACAAACCCACCTCGCCGCCATTCCACACCAAATTACCGAACGAACCCATTTCCGCACCCTAACTCCCATCGCCTCAACCGCTTGGCCGCCCCGGATCGAACCCGCCGCCGCGCCCGTTCCCGCCCCGCGCCTGCCCCTCGTACTTGACTCGACCCTCGCGCAGCGTCTACGATGCTGTAACGGTCTCTTAAATTCAATCAAGGTGAGGGGATGAGACAGGGTCTAGCCACAAGACGGTTGGTCGTGTTTGCAGCCGCTGCTTGCCTCCTGGGATTCGCCCCCGCTCTCCGCGCCCAAGGCGGACGAGGCGGTGGGGGACGCGGCGGACGCGGCGCTCCCGCCGAACCTACCGAAGAGGGCATCCCCGTCACTGACGCCCTGACCATCAGCCGTTGCTCCAGTTGCCACACCAAGGACGCCAAGGGCAACCTGAGCCGCATTTCCTGGATCCGCACCACTCCCGAAGGTTGGGAGGAAGCCATCAAGCGCATGGTCCGGCTGAACGGCGTCAAGCTCGAACCCGCCGACGCCAAGGCGATCCTGAAATACCTCGCCGACTACCACGGCCTCGCCCCCGAGGAAGCCCGGCCGGTCATGTACATGGCCGAGCATCGCATCCAGGACGAGGTCATCCCCAACGATAGCGTACGCGCCACCTGCATGAACTGCCACGCCCTGGGCCGCGTCTTCCAGTGGCGTCGCCCGCGCGAAGAGTGGTCGCTGCTGGCGGACTTCCATTCGGCCCTCTACCAGCAGGCCGAAGCGGCTTTCCGGCGCACCTCGGTAGCCGGTGGCGCTGCCGGCGGGCGCGGTGGACGGCGCGGTGGTGCCGCAGCCGCGGGCGGCACACCGGCCGCAGCCAATCCGGCTGCAGCCGCGGCGCCCGTCATCTCCCTCGATGCCACCCTCGATTTCCTGGCCAAGAATTACCCCCTCCACACCCCCGAATGGGGCGCCTGGCGGGCTCGCATGCGCGCCCCGCGCATTGCCGGTAAGTGGCTCATCTCGGCCCACGTGCCCGGCCACGGCAAGTACTTCGGCGAAATGACCATCGCGCCGGGCAAGGCCGATGACGAATTCACCACCACCGTCAAACTGCAATCGGTCAACGGCGGTCCCGCCATCACCCGCACCGGAAGCGGCCTGGTCTACGCCGGCTATTCCTGGCGCGGCCGTTCCAAGGGCGCCACCCTTCCCGCCAAGGCGCCCCCCGACGATCTCTCCAGCCCCATGCGCGAAGCCCTCTGGATTTCCCCCGACCAGACTTGGGCCGAAGGCCGCTGGTTCTGGGGCGAATACCAGGAATTCGGCGTGGATGTCAAACTGCGCCGCGCCAGCCCCGAGCCGATGCTCCTCACTCTCAATCGCTACTCGCTCAAAACCGGCTCCCAGGCTCAGAAGGTCCGCATCCTCGGCTACAACCTGCCCGCCCAGGTCGCCGCCGCCGATCTCGATTTCGGCTCCGGCGTCTCGGTGAAATCCATCGCCTCCCACAATTCCGGCGAAATCGACGCCCTGGTGGATGTGGCCGCCGATGCCGTCCCGGGCAAGCGCGATGTGGCCTTCCGCAATGCCGTGCTCGAAGACGCCATCGCGGTCTACGACCGGATCGACTACATCAGAGTGCTGCCCGAAGCCTCCATCGCGCGTCTGGGCGGCGATTCCCAATCGCCCCACCCGCGCGGCTATGAGCAGCTCGAAGTGATGGCTTACCAGCGCGGCGCCGATGACAAACCGCACACCACCGACGATGTCGAGCTCGGGCCCGTGGACGTCAATTGGTCCGTCGAAGAGTTCTACGCCTCCTTCGGCGACGACGACAAAGAATTCGTCGGCACCCTCGACAATAGCGGCCTCTTCACTCCCAACACCGATGGTCCCAACCCGCAGCGCAAATTCAGCCGCAACAATTACGGCGACGTGTGGGTGGTGGCCACCGCGAAGACCGAAAAGGATAAGGACGGCCACCCGTTTTCCGGCCGCTCTTACCTGGTTGTGGCCGTCCCCACTTACATTCGTTGGGATCAGCCGGAGGTCGGTCAATGATGGCGGCGGCCGCCCGCACTTACCGCTTGGGTGAGTTTCATCCCTTCGAAGGCGGCGGGCGCCGGTTCCTCTACTTAGTCCCCGCCGGCGCCATCTTCGAAATGGATGCCGCGGTCGCAGCGGCCATCGAAGAACTCCAGGCCGGAGCGGCCACCCACGAAGACCTGCTCCAGCGCCTCGCCGCCCGCAACTTTGCGCCCGAGGAAGCCGCGGAGCTGGTGGCCGAGCTCGCCGCCATGCACGTGATCGCGCCCCACGACGCCACCCGCGAGCCCCTCGAAGCGCCGCCGGCCGATTTCCCGCTCCAAAGCCTGGTCATCAACCTGACCAACCAGTGCAACTTATCCTGCCAGTATTGCTACGAATTCGGCGAGGACAAAGTCGCCACTCCGCAGGGCAAGCCCAAGTTCATGGACCTGGAAACCGCCCAGGCCTCGGTGGATTTTCTGCTGGCGCAATCCGCCGGCCGCCGCGCTGTCCACATCACCTTCTTCGGCGGCGAAACGCTCATGAATTTCCCGCTTCTCCGCGAGGTGGTCGCCTACGCCAACCGGCAGGCCGCCGCTCAAGGCCGCACGGTCGATTTCTCGCTCACCACCAACGCCACCCTGCTCACCCCGGCCATCATCCAGTTCCTCTCCGACAACCGCATCGGCGTCACCGTCAGCATGGATGGCCCCGCCGAGCTGCACGATAAGCTCCGCGTCTTCGCCAACGGCCAAGGCAGCTACGCCATCATAGAGCCGCGCGTGCGCGCCCTCATCGCCGGCCACCATACCCGCCCCATTACCGCGCGCGTCACCCTCACCAGCGGCGTCACCGACGTAGTCCGCATCTTCCGCCACCTGAAACAGGATCTCGGCTTTCACGAAGTCGGCTTCGCGCCGGTAACCACCGCGCCCAACCGCCTGTACGCCATCGGCGACCGCGGCATGGATGGCGTCCTGGATCAGTTTCACCAACTGGCCGATGAGTATCTGGAATTCGCCCTGCGCGGCGAGATGCACGGCTTCTCCAACGTCAGCGACACCATCGCTGAGTTATACCAGGGCGTCAATAAGTCCCACCCGTGCGGCGCCGGCCTGGGTCTGATGGGCGTAGGGCCCTCGGGCGATATCGCCCCCTGCCATCGCTTCGTGGATTCCGACACCCACGCGCTCGGCAACATCAAGACCGGCGTGGACCGCGCCAAACAGGCCGATTTTCTCAACCGCGGCAATATCAACAATAAGTACGATTGCCACACCTGCTGGGCCCGCCCTTTGTGCGCCGGCGGCTGCCACCACGAAGCCTTTGTGCGCTACGGCGACACCGGGCACGCCAACTTACATTACTGCGATTGGGTGCGCGACTGGACCGACACCTGCCTGCGCATCTACGGCGCCATCAGCGCGCAGAACCCCGATTTCCTGGAGAAATTCGCCGAAAGGAAGGCACTATGAAGCACCTGCGAGCCATCAACCGCAAGGCCCGCCGATTGGACGCTATGGCCGCCGCGGCCGCCGAAGACGTGGTCGCCTTGCAGCAGGGTTTCGGTGGAAACCCGGCCCAGCGGCCGCATGTCCCCATGGGCTGCACGCTGGCCTTTTCGCCCGGTTGGGAAGTGGATTCGGCCGGTGGCACTGCCGGCCTCTGCCAGCCCGTCGAGCGGGATATCTACGATTGCTATGTGACCTGTTTCTGGCCGGCGCAAGTGCCCGATCACCTCAATAACTACCCCGATTGGGCTAGTAAGTGCGCCGTCGCCACCAAGGACTGGCGTAACCTGGACCTGGTTTTCCCATGAGAACAAAAGCGCTCCTCGCTCTCCTGGCTTTCTCCGCCTTTTGCCGCGCCGGCACGCTCTTCTGCGGCGCTTACCCCGATTGGGTGCTGGTGGTCGATGAAGCCAGCGGCAAAGTCGTCGACAAGATCAAAATGGTCACCGGCCTGCCCCGCAGCCTGCGGCTCTCGCCCGATCACAAGACCATCTACGTCAGCACCAACGATCACAACGGCTTCGAAGTCATCGACGTCGCCACCCATAAGGTCACCAACCACTTCGTCCTGGATGACGCCACTCACAAGTTCCGCGTCAACGGCGGCGCGCCCGATCCGCAGGGCAAGGTGCTCTACACCTCCACCACCGAAATCACCAAGATGCCCGACCGCTACGTCATCGGCCGGCCCAAGTACACCATCATCGACCTGGCCGGCCAGAAGATCGTCAAGACCGTCGATGAGCCCACCAGCCAGGGCGGCCGCGGCGGCTTCGGCGGCGGACGCGGCGGCGGCGGCTTCGAGGTCTCTCCCGATGGCAAATACCTGTACCAGTTCGGCAGCCAGGTGACGGTCCTGAATTCCTCCGATTTCAGCGTTGTGGACCACATCGAGCTGGAATTGCCGGACGGCATGCCATCGGGAAATCTCGGCCTCGGCGGCATGCAGGAAGCGCTCAGCCAGCCGGGCCAGCGCGTCTCCCTGTTCAACTATTCCGATCCCATCGTGCACAATCGCGTCTTCGGCCTGGCGCGCTTCGACCTCAATACCCGCAAATTCTCCTTCACCCCTATCGGCCCCTCGCCACCCGCCATGGGCGGCCTCTATATCACGCCCGATCAGAAGATGGGCTACACCATGACTTCCAGCGGCCAGGGCGGCGACAAGCGCTGCGAATTCTGGGGTATCGATCTCACCTCTACCAAGCTCGCCCGCACCGCCGAAGTGCCCTGCCGGACGCGTTATGATTTCGGCATCTCCTCCAACGGCAAGAAGCTCTACATTTACGCCGCGGGCTACCAGATCGAGGTCTACGACGCCGTGACCTTCAAGCTGGAAGACACCTGGGACATGGGTCAGGATATGACCGGCCCCATGGTCGTCCTGCCCTAGGGCCGGCATGACGCCGGGCCCGTCCCCGAGAGCCATGAACATCCGCGCCCTCCTTGCGGGTTACCGCCGCGCGGCCCTGTTCCTGCTGCCCTACCGCTGGCGCATGCTGTGGATTCTGCTCACCGGCGTAGCCGCCACGGTTTTCGGCCTGGCCCAACCCTACATCTCCAAGCTGCTCATCGACGAAGCCCTCCTGCGCCGCGATTTCCACGCCCTGCTCATCGTGAGCCTGCTGATGGTGGGCGCCACTGTGGGCAACTTCGCCCTCAACATCTTCTCCAGCTACCAGTACGTGCGCGTTTCGGCGCTGGTGCTCTTCGATATGCGGGTGGCCCTGTACCAGCACCTGCAATCGCTCTCGCCGCGCTTCTGGGCCAAGTCCCGTCTGGGCGACGTGGTCTCGCGCATCAACAACGACATTTCCGAGGTCCAGCGCATCTCCGCCGATAGCCTGCTTAGCGTTCTTTCGAACGTGGTTTTCCTGGTGGGCAGCGCGGCCATCATGGCGTCGCTCAACGTGCGCCTGTTCCTGCTCAGCGCGGTGGCGCTGCCCTTCAGCCTGTGGAGCCTGCAACACTACCAGCGCCGCCTGGCCGTGCGCGTCAAGAGCGTGCGCGAGCGCGGCGCCGATATCGGCAGCTTCCTTCTGGAAGTGCTCGTCGGGTTCCGCTTGGTAGCCGCCGCTGGCGCGGAGAAACGCGAAGTGGCGCGCTTCCGCGCCCGCAACCAGAGCTTCCTGGACGCCCTGCTCAGCATGCAGTTGACCGCCTTTCTTTCGGGCGCCGTCCCCGGTGCGCTGCTCACGCTTTCCACCGCCGCTCTGTTCCTCTACGGAGGCCGCCTGGTAATCGAAGGCCAACTCAGCACCGGCTCTCTGATCGCGCTGATGGCCTACCACGCGCGCCTGCTTTCGCCGGTGCAGAACCTGATGAGCCTCTACAGCAACCTGGTGGCCGGCGGCGTCTCTCTGGCGCGGGTCTGGGAACTCTTCGATACGCCCCCGGAGGTGGTGGAACGCCCCGGCGCCCTGCCCTGGGCGGCCGCAAGCGGCGAGATCGTCTGCGACGGAATCTCCTTCCGCTACGACGATCATCGCGTCTTCGACGATCTTTCCTTCCGCGTGGCGCCCGGCACCATCTGCGCCATCGTGGGACCCAGCGGCGCCGGCAAATCCACCCTGGCCGATCTGCTGGTGCGCTTCTACGACCCCGGCGAGGGCGCCATTCTCCTGGATGGCCGCAACCTCCGCGACCTGCGCCTGGAGGACGTGCGCCGCGATGTGATGCTGCTCGACCAGGCGCC
>DATJRE010000408.1:0-3833 GCA_035505095.1 Bryobacteraceae bacterium
CGCGCCTGGGCAAGCCGCACAAGCGTACCGCCGAGCGAAGCTGCCCGTGGGTACACGACGACGGCAAGGCCTCATGGGTAGTGTAGCGTAAATCGGCGCACGGAGTTAGGAGCGCCTGCGGCGGGGGTGGTGTAAGTGGGAGCGAAGAGGCGGGGCAGAGAGCTTTGACGCGGAGACGCGGAGGCGCGGAGAGAAGAAGGAGGCGCTTTGTTGGGCGCAGGCGGGTACGGGCCGCGTGGGGCTTTTGGGTCGTCTGGGAGGGGTCGGCGGAGGCGGGGCAGAGAGTTTTGACGCGGAGGCGCGGAGGCGCGGAGAGAAGAAGGAGGAGGGGAACGGGATTGTGTGATCCGAAGTTTGCGGCGAGGAGACGGGCCAGCGTCCTTGACGCGGAGACGCGGGAGGAAGGGCATGACAAGGTCGAAATGTCTTCTCCGCGAATTTCTCCGCGCCTCCGCGCTTCCGCGTCGGGTTTCTCGTGCCCCTATGCCCTATGCTTCCCCGCGGCGCTTCGGCAGGGAAGACCAGAGCGCGGCGGCGGCCACGATTACGTTGGCGGCCACCACCGGCAGTGCGTGAATCGCAAGCCCGTAGGTGACCCACAGACAAGCCGCCCCGGCCTGGATGCGCCGCAGGGCGGTTTGGCCGCGAAACAGATAACTGGAGGCGAAAACCGCCGTCGCCAGCCAGCCCAGCGCTTCGATGCTCATGCCAGTCCGGGAGCCGCCGGGGCTGCCAGAGTGCGCGCGATGGTGAGCGAATCGGTGCGCATCTTGTCCCACTCGCGCAGCACGAAACCGTGCGACTCAAAAAACGCCCGGATGCGCATCGGGTTCCATCCCAGGATTTCTTCGAGGACCGGCACCAGCACGCTCAAGGCATCGTCGCTCAGAATCGTGCGGCGGGCGATTTGCGTGAGGTACTTGTTTTCCGAAACCGCGATGGTGAGGCCGTCCAGGCGGTTGACGTGCAGCATGACGTGCACGTCGGAGCTGCCATCGCCGACGTAAACCAGCCGGTCGTGGCCGAGGGTCAGGTTCGCGCGCAGCTCGTCGAGCACGGCTACCTTGCCGTATCCCGCCGGCACGCGCACTACGGATTCGATTTCGCCGCTCGACGGGGCGTAACGGAATTGCGTGCCGAAGATGTGTTCCCTGGGGACGATGCCCTCCAGCGCCGATTGGATGACTTCCTCCGGCGCGGCCGAAACCACCCGGAACAGGAAACGGTACCCGTCCAGCCCCTCCAGGATTTCGAGCAGCCGGGCGATATTCTGTTTCAGCCGGATGCGCTTTCCGGTCTCCACCAGATCCTCGCGGCGGACGCGCCGGAACTCCGGATCGTGCAACAGCAGGTAGGCCAGCTCGCCGCCTTGCTGCACCAGGTGGATGCGCGACAGGCCGGCGATGCGCTCGGCAAAACCCCCGATGCCCAGCAATTCACTCAGCACAATGCCGGAATCGTTGAAGCTCAGGGTCTGATCGAAATCGCTTACCAACAGATACTCTTTGGACCGGTTTTCAAACTCTCGCATGAGATTTTCCTTTCGTTTGTAAGGGAAACACGATGGCATTACGGCGCAATTACGATTTGCGCGCCAAAACAGTTAAGATCTGCAGCGAGGCAGAAAAGGCACCCACGGCTGAGAAGTTCAGCCAATTGCACATTGGATGCGCGCGGAGCCGCAAAGGTTGCCAGGTGCGCCAGCCTGCCGCGAAGCCGCGAAATAAAGACGCCTGCGGTGCGCCCGCCAAATCCTCTATAATCGCTATGAGGGAGAAAACTGGGATGCGGAACGTTCTGTTGACTGCCGTCGTAGTGTTGGCGGCTGCCTCCATTTCCTTTGCCGAGGGCATACCCTCCCACGGCATTACCGGCAACTATATCGAAGCCCGCACCGCGGATGTGTACACGGGGCCTTGCTTCGCCAATGGCGAAGCCGAGGAAGTCGGCCGCGAGGCGGTATTCGGCTGGCGCATCAACCAGGGCCAGTGGCAGGGCGTCGACCTGGCGGGCCTTTCCGTGGTGGGCGTCATCCGCTCCGAACACACCCTGGGGCTGACCACCGAGCCGGTCAATCCCGCCAAGGCCGTGCTGATTGTGGATAGCCACGCCAACGCCGAACAGCGCCTGGCGCTGCAGAGCTTTGCCCGCCACATGGGCGGCCAACTGCTGAGCGACGTGGTGAAAGTGTCGTACGCGCCCATTGAGCTGACCATCGAAGGCGGCAACATTCACGGCGGCGCCGCCAAGCTGACGGCCGGCTCGCTGGCGGAAATTCAGACCCGCGGCATGAGCGCGGCCGATCACATCTGCGGCAACGAAGAAGTCTGGTATCCGCCGCTGAACGCCATGACCCACGCTATGCCCGCCTACACCCTGGAGAACGACTACACCGGCGATGGCCTCGGCGAAACCTGGCACAATCGGCTGAAGCGCAGCGGCTTCGTGGGCACCTTCCAGGTTCAATCGGAATAGGTCCAATCGGAATAGAATAGACGCGTGGGGGCGGCACAAACTATCTACATCCAGGTCCACCCCCGCGACAACGTTGCCATCCTCGTCGACCCGGAGGGCGTCTCCGCGGGTACAGTGTTGCCTGGCGGAATCACTGCCCGCGAGCGCATTCCCCAGTCGCACAAGGTAGCCCTTGAAGCTCTCGAAGCGGGCCAGCCCATCGTGCGCTACGGCCACGCCATCGGGTTTGCCCGGCGCCCGATTCCCGCAGGGTCCTGGGTCCGCGAAGAGTTGATGGACATGCCGTCGGCGCCGCCTCTTGACCGGCTCCCGCTGGCTACCGCCGTTCCCGCTCCGATGCCGCCGATTGAGGGCTACACCTTCGAGGGTTTCCGCAATCCCGATGGCAGCACCGGCACGCGCAATATTCTGGGCATCGCCACCACGGTGCAATGCGTGGCGCCCACGGTGGATTACGCTGTCCGCCGCATCAAGGCCGAGCTGCTGCCGCACTTCCCGAATGTGGATGACGTGGTGGCGGTCACCCATACCTACGGCTGCGGGGTCGCGATCGAGGCACCGGGCGCGGCCATTCCCATCCGCACCCTCGGGCACATCAGCCAGCATGCCAATATGGCCGCCAGCCCGCTGGTGGTCAGCCTGGGCTGCGAGAAACTCCAGCCGGCGCGCCTGTTCGGCGTGGAACCGGGCGCGGCGCTGCCCATCCTGGGTGACGACTGGCTGATCCGCCTGCAGGACCAGCGCGGCTTCTCGGAAATCGTGGCCGCTATTCTGGAAGCGGCCGAAAAACGGCTGGCGCGCCTGGATGCCCGCCGCCGCGTGGCCTGCCCGGCGTCCGACCTGGTGGTGGGCTTGCAATGCGGCGGCAGCGACGCCTTCTCCGGGGTGACCTGCAACCCGGCGGTGGGCTACGCGGCCGACCTGCTGGTGCGCGCGGGGGCCACGGTGCTCTTTTCCGAGGTCACCGAGGTGCGCGACGCGGTACACCTGCTCACCCCGCGCGCCGCCACCCCCGACGTGGCCCGCGACCTGATCCGCGAGATGCGCTGGTACGACGAATACCTGGCCCGCGGCGAGGCCGACCGCAGCGCCAATACCACCCCCGGCAACAAACGCGGCGGCCTGGCCAACATCGTGGAGAAGGCATTGGGCAGCGTGGCCAAGGCCGGCTCCAGCGCCATCGCCGCGGTGGCCACTCACGGCGAAAAGGTGACCGCCAAAGGCCTGGTATTCGCCGCCACGCCGGCCAGCGATTTCATTTGCGGCACCCAGCAGCTCGCCTCCATGAACCTGCACGTGTTCACCACCGGCGAAGGCAGCCCCTACGGCCTGGCGCTGGTTCCGGTGGTGAAGGTTTC
>DATJRE010000409.1:0-4120 GCA_035505095.1 Bryobacteraceae bacterium
TGAGCGACAGCGTGTCCGCGATCGTCTCT
Organism: Bryobacteraceae bacterium; assembly: GCA_035505095.1. GTDB lineage: Bacteria > Acidobacteriota > Terriglobia > Bryobacterales > Bryobacteraceae > JOPF133. The sequence continues at coordinate 30 of DATJRE010000409.1, forward strand.
TCGTCATCGACCACCAGAATCCTGCGGCTTCCCGGAAGCGCTGCCATAGTCTCGCGGTCCTTGCTGCGATCGCCCTCTCGCCACCGCCGGTTCCTGGGAACCGCCGCGAGCAGCAATGCAATTCTGAAGTTACGTTCCCATACAGCCGCATACCCGCGGGCAACAAGGCGATCGCTTGCGATACGCCTCGGTGCGCTCCCATACGGGCCCGCTCTTTGGGGTTAGATGCCGGCAGAATCCCGATAGGATACCTGCACGCACCCGTGCGCGGCGCTGGAAAACATAGCGGAAAAACCGCGCGGATGAAAATCGGGGACAGCCAGGTGGCTACTCCACATCTACCCTGCGAAAACCGAGAGCGTACAGCAGCCCGGTCACGGACACGCGCGCATTCTGCCGCGCCTTGTCCAGAATGCCATCCGCGAGCGCGGCCTTGGTGATTTCCTGTTCTGCCGCCTCCCTGGCCTCAGACTCCAGGTTCGGATCGGCCGCCACCAGCAGGCCCGTCGTGCGCGAGTAGACCTTGGTCTGCGTGTTGTCCAGGCGCGTCACCAGCACCTGCGGCGCGGGCAGGGTTACGTGCACGCTGTCGCCCTCCACCCGCACCTTCTTCGCGTCGATCTGGCTCATATCCACACCGGCAATCACTTCGCCGTGGGCGACCAGCAACAGCCGGTCGCCGCCCAGGAAATTGGGCAGCAGCGGGCTTTGACGGTCGCCCTCCACAATCTTGTCGATCGTGTAGTCTACCGACTCCAGCCGCGAGAGCTGGCGGATCTTATCTACCACCGCCGGCGCCGAGGTATTCAGCAATCGGGAATGGCCTGCCAGCAATCCGGCAAAATTGGAGATGCCGGCTACCGCGGCGATGACCAACAGGCATCCCAGGGCAGCGCCCGCCATCAGCGAGCCCGCCACCAGTCCCCAGCCGGAGAGGATCTGTTTCCGGCGCGGGGGCGTTACCGCCGGCAGAGATTCCATACCCGGTTGGATGCTATCACTGTTCGGTCGCGGCGTCGTGTCCGCTCACCGGCAGATCTTCCATCAGTCCCGTCCCGGCCCCTTCACATGTCCGCGTCCATCCCGCGTCTCGTTGCCGTGGAAGTTCTCTATGCGGTCCACGCGATGCGCCTGGTCGCGCTGTTCTCCACGGTGCGGGGCCGGCCCGTTGTAGCCGTGATGGCGGTCATAGGTGTTGTTGACGTGTCCCCAGAAGTGTCGGGGTCCGTGGTACCAGGGCCCGACGCCAATGAAGACGCCGTTCGTGAACCACTCCGGACCGTAATACCCGTATGGCGCGCAGTCGTAGGGCGCGTAATTGTAGTACCCGTAGGGGCAATCTGGCGGTGGTCCGTACGCGGCCACGCCCACGCCAGCTCTCATCGGGCAACCTGTTATCAGCCAAGCCATTGCCGCTACACCGGCTACACTCAGAATCTGGACGCCTCGCATCGATCCTCCCGGCAGCGCGCCGATCGGCGCCAGCGCACTGCCCAGATTCTGTACGAACCATTTGCGCCGGGCTCAGGTTGCCTTCAGCGCCTCGAGAACACAAACCCGTTCCCGTCGGGATCCTGAAATCTTGCCATGGTGCCCACACCTGTTTCCTGGGCTCCTCGGCCAAAGTCACGCCGCGCTACCAGGTTCGGTTCCCCTGGCGCGACCGCGTATGAGCGCACTCAGCGCCAGTCGTCGAGCACGTACGCGTCGGCACGGTTGTACCCCGGCACATGCGGGCGCTGCATGGCCACTCCCTGTGCGAACGTCTTATAACCGCGCGCAGCCATGCGGCGGAAGGCGTCTTCGCGCGCCATGTTCACGCCGGTCTCCACCGGCACGCCGCGCGATGCCGCGAAGGCGGCAATGGAGTCCAGCAGGCGATCGAAGCGCCCGCCCGCTCCGGCGCCCGCGCGGGCCGCCGCAAACTTGACGTAACACAGCCCGGCCCCGCCTTCGGAGCCGTCGCCATGGCAGCAAATGGCGAAGGAATCGAGGGTTGCACGCGTGGAGTTGAGCAGCACGTCGCCGATCTTCTGGGCCAGGATCGACTGCATTTCACCGCGCAGGTCCAGGCCCTTGTCGAGCCGGTTCGTCAGCCTTCGGCACGCTGCAATGGCTTCCTCGCGCGCGGTCTTCTTCAGCTTGGAGAGGTGCACGAACGGCGCGGGCGCATTCTCGTTCGGGGCGAGGTCCGGCGTCAGTTCCAGCCGCATCAGCGAAGTCAGATACGCGGGCCAGTAACCGAATTTGCGATACAGCCCCACGTGTTTGGTGCTGTGAGGAAAGGTAAACAGCGCGGTGCGCTTCAGCCCCTCGCGGTCGAAGCGGGCCACGGTGGCCTCAAGAAGAGCCTGGGCCACGCCACAATCCCAGAATTCGGGAAGAACGGTGAGGGGGCCGAAGAATGCAAACGATCCCCAGCGGGTGAGGAAGCTGGTACCGATGAGACGCCCTCCGTGGCGCGCAGCCAGCGCGGTAACGTGCTTGCCGCGCCAGCGGGAGGCGATGAACTGGCGGTCGCCCATGAAGACCATGGGATCAGGCAGGCCGAGAAATGTCCCGAACGCGAGGCGGCAAATGCGGTCGGCTTCCGGCAACTCCTCACGTTTGAGAAGATCCACCCTGATCCGGTCCAGCTTTGGCATAGCAAGATCTCCTCCACCCTGCGCCTGAGGGGAATGCGCGGATGGCGACCAGTATAAGCGGGTGCGGGATCGACTCACATGGCGAAGTCACTTTGCCCGTTGGTATACTGCATCTGTGACCACGACTGCCCTCGAACCCACTTCCAGCGGTACTGAAATGGCAGCTTCCCCGGCGACCAAGCGCGTTTTGCTGCTCAAGCCGCGGGGCTTTTGCGCCGGCGTAGTCCGCGCCATCGACATCGTCAAGATCGCTCTTGAGACCTTCGGCGCGCCCATTTACGTCCGCCGCGAGATCGTCCATAACCGCTATGTCGTGAACGAGCTGGCGGAAAAAGGCGCGATTTTCGTGCACGAGATCGACGATGTTCCCAACGGGCAACGCGTGATTTACTCCGCGCACGGCGTTTCTCCGGCGGTTCGCGACCGGTCCAAGGGCCGTGGCCTGAAGGTCATTGACGCCACCTGCCCGCTGGTCACCAAGGTTCATATTGAAGCGGTCAAGTTTGCCCGCCAGGGCTACTCGCTCATCCTCATCGGCCACCGCGATCACGACGAGATCGAAGGCACGCTCGGCGAGGCTCCGGACGTCACCCAGGTGGTATCCAGCGCCAAGGAAGTGGAGAACCTGCAGGTTCCCGATCCCGACCGCGTCGCCTATCTGACCCAGACCACCCTCTCGCTGGACGAGGCGCGCGATATTATCCACGCCCTGAAGGAGAAGTTTCCCAACATTGTCGGGCCGCACTCGCAGGACATCTGCTACGCCACGGAGAATCGGCAGGTTGCCGTGCGCAACGTCGCGCACAACGCGAACCTGGTGCTGGTGGTCGGTTCCACCAACAGCTCCAATTCCAACCGTCTCGTCGAGGTCTCGCGCAATCTGGGAACCAAGGGTTATCTCATCGACGATTCTCGAGCGATTGACCCCAAGTGGCTGGAGGGCGTGCAGAACGTTGCGGTTACGGCTGGCGCTTCGGCCCCTGAAATTCTCGTGGAAGACGTGGTGAATTATTTGCGTCAGATCGGCTTCTCCAGCGTCGAAGAGGTGGAGGTGATGCCGGAGAATGTCCGTTTTGGCCTGCCTCCTGAGATCGTTCAAGCGATAGGCGGCGCGAGCGGGGAATCTGTGCCTGTTCGTTAGTCTGCAATCGTGTGCGTTTCGGAGACCGGGCCACCAGGCTGGCAGCTACTGGTTCAAAAAAGTGCGCCTGAGGAAACTTTGGCCGCTCATCGGAGTTAGAGTAGCTTTAAACCCGGATACCCCTTTGCTGTCTGCGCGCCTTTTCGTGGTATCCGGCCGGAAGCCGAGGCATCCTTTACCTGCATGGACGTACAGCAACAGAAAGCCCAAGCCGCAACTCCCCGCTTCGGACGAATCGACGCCGAACTCTCCGACGTCGTCAAAGCAGTCGAAAAATCCGCCGCGTACATTCTCTCCCGCCAGCA
>DATJRE010000410.1:0-8665 GCA_035505095.1 Bryobacteraceae bacterium
GCGGCGGAGTTTCTGGACTTTCTGATCGGCGTTTCTCCGGCGGATCGAGTGCGGCTCTATCGCGGCGGGCTGGACCGCTTGAATGCGGAGGCCGAGCGCCGCTACGGAAAATCTTTCGCCGAAATTACGGTGGAACAAGCCGGGCCGGTCCTGGCTCCGCTCCACGGCCCGTGGTCCTACCGCGCCCCTGAGGATCCGTTCGCGCAATTTTTACTGGCGGCGAAGAATGATTTGTTGACCGCGACCGCGAACTCGCGCGAGTACATCGCGGTGGTGTCGCAACGGCGCCGGAGCGCGGGCGGAGTGGGTCAATACTGGTATCCCATTGAATGAGATGATCGACCACGACGTTCTGATTATCGGGTCCGGAGCCTCGGGAGGCATGACGGCGCGCGAGTTGACCCGGCGCGGTATCCGTTGTCTGATGCTGGATGCGGGTCCCGCGGTGGATTTCAACCGGGACCGCGGGACGAAAAAGGTCTACGACCTTCCGTATCGAGGGTTCGGGCAGCCGGGGCGTTTTCCGCATATCACGCAGGCCAACGAGTTCAACGCCAATGTCTGGGCCGACGAGAAGCAGAACCCCTATACCTACGATCCGGGGAGTCCTTATTATTGGGTGCGCGTGCGGCTGATCGGCGGAAAGACGCTGGTGTGGGGGCGCGCTTCCTGGCGGTTGAGCGATTTCGAGTTCAAAGGCAAAGACCACGACGGATTCGGGGAGAACTGGCCGATCAGCTACCAGGATCTGGCCCCGTATTACGATCGCGCCGAGCCGCTGCTGCGGGTGTCGGGGCGTAAGGAAGGGTTTCGCCAACTCCCCGACGGCGTGTTTCTGGAAGACACGTCGGCCGACAGCGAATCGATCCAACGATTCCTGGCTGCGGCCAAAAGCAGGAATATTCCGACCACCAAACCTCGCAGGGCAACCGGGGGACTGGCCAGCTCGGTGAACCTGCTGTTGCCGGATGCGCTGGCCACTGGGAATCTTCAGATCGTTTCGAACGCGGTGGTTCGAGAAATTACCACCGATAAGAACAGCGGCCTGGCGAATGGCGCGCATTTCATCGACCGGCGCAGTAAGCAGGAATTTCACGCCAAGGCGCGGATAGTCGTGGTAGGCGCCTCGGCGCTCGAAAGCGCGCGGCTGCTGCTGAACTCGGGGCTCGCCAATTCGAGCGGCGTTCTGGGACATTACGTGTTCGACCAGTTCTACGTGAAGAACGTGGTGACGTGCATCGTTCCGGAGGCTCGCGGTGGGCAGCCGCGCCGCGGGCTGATGGGCGGGGCCGGGTACATTCCGCGATTCCGCAATCTCGATACGCGGGAGAAGAATTTCATTCGGGGATACGCCTACGACTTTGGCAGCGGCGGCTCGCCGAGTCCGAATTATTTCCCGCTTTACGGTGAGGCGCTGCAAAAGGAGCTGGCGGATACCAGCGGCGCGCAGTTCACCATGACCACCATGGGCGAGGTGCTGCCGCGCTACGAAAATCACGTGTCCATCGACCCGCGGGTGAAAGACGAGTGGGGCATTCCGGCGCTGCACATCCAGCATAAATACACCGACAACGAATTTGAGATGGGCAAGGATTCGATGCACGTGGCGGAGGAGTTATGCCGCGCGGCCGGTTTCGAGGTGCTGGCGAAACACTGGGAGATGGTGCCTCCAGGCGAGAGCATTCATGAGCTGGGGTCATGCAGGATGGGGGCCAATCCAAAGACTTCGGTTCTGAACCAGTACAACCAAACCCACGATATCAAGAACCTCTTCGTAGTGGATGGGAGCGCGTTTGTCTCGGGAGGCTCGCAGAATCCCACGTTGACCATCTCGGCGCTGTCGATCCGTGCCGCGGAATATATGGCGGAGCAGATGCGGCGGGGCGATCTATAGAGCCGCGGCTTCTGGCGCGGGTTTCGTCGCCGGGAAAGCGGCGCAGATCGCGCATCACGCATCGCGCCGAAAAGCGATGACGGGCGGCTGGCGGGAGCGGCAGGAATTGCACAACCGCCCGGATCTCCGCGATGGGTGAACCGAGTCACGCGGCCGGGAACCAGCTTCGTGGTGAGGCGTTAATTCAGTTCTCTCACCCAGATATTTCGAAAGCTCACGGGTTCACTGGGATCGGGATGCGCCTGCAACTTAATGGGAGCGGAATCGAACTTCTTATAGAATGGCTTGCCGATGAATAACGTCTCGCCCTTCAATTCGAAATGGTTCTGGACGAGCACGCCATTGAAAAATACCGTCGCGTACGCGGGGGACGCAAGAGAGCCATCCGCATTGAAAACGGGCGCCATCCAGATGACGTCGTAGCTCTGCCACTCGCCCGGCTTTCGGGCCGGGTTGACCAGCGGAATCCCCTGCTTATAAATGCTTCCCGCCTGCCCGTTGGAATAGGTCCGGTTATTGTAGGAATCCAGAATCTGCAGCTCGTAACCGGAATCGCCGCGGCCTGTCGACGCCAGAAATACGCCGCTGTTGCCGCGCCCTTGATCAGTTCCGGTGACATTTTCGGGAATTCTCCACTCAATGTGCAACTGGTAATTGTGGAAGAGGCGCTTGGTTTCGATATTGGTCGCGCCGCGCCCCTTTTTTACGGTCATCACGCCATCCTGGACGATCCAATTGGCGGGCTCTTTGTCGCGGGTGTTCACCCACCCGTCGAGGTTCTTTCCGTCGAACAGAACAATGGCGTCGGAAGGCGGGGCTGAATCGACAGCGCCGGGGGTGACCACTTTAGGCACAGGATCCCAGACTTCCGTGTCCTGCGGTCTGGCGCCACCTTGCCGGCCGCGGCCGCGTCCCTGGCCCGCGGGCGGCTCCTGCGCCCAAATGGCTGCCGGCCAGGCTGTCAACATCACGACGGCGCAGCAGATCGAACTTATCAAGCGTATGGGAAAGGAAAAAGGCCTCATTGGATCTCCGTTCCCCTATTATCTCAATCGGCGGTGGCCGCCGGGCAGGGGTTCATCCGGACGCGCGGGTAGTGCCCCTCCGGGCGGTAGAACCACACCCTGGGTCTGCTCACTTGAGCTCAAGTGAGGCGCCATAGCCATGGGACAGGCAGCCTTGCTCGGCGGGCGCGCGGCCGATTCGGCGTCGGATATCGGCAACGTACCAAAGATCGTAGAGGTCATGAAGGGCGGTAAGGTCATTCAGCCCGCCCGGAAGCGCCAGCGGCTCTCTGCGATTTCGTGCTGCCTGCTTGGCTACGGGAGCGGCCTGTGCCATGATAACCGCTGGAGGACCGGCTGATTCCATGAAGCCATGGATCCCTTGGACCGTCTCGGCGGGCGCGCTCGCCTTCCTGGTATTCACGCTGGCGCAGACGCCGCCTCAGCGAGCGGTGCCCTCCGCCGCCGGGTCTGCTCCGGCGCCGAGCACCGCCATCCGCATCCAGTTCGGCGAAAAGCAGGAACGCGAGACGGATTATTCCGGCAGCCTCGACCTGAGCGAAGGGCGGGTCACCGGGTTGATCCCGTGGCGCTTCTTCGGCGCCGACGAGATTCAAAACGGCAACGGCTGGACGCTGGTCACGCGCCGCTCGGCCTTGGAAGACCAGCCCGATCAACCGCGGCCGATCGCGACAGCGGGGAACAGTCTCAACATCGTGCCGAAGGCCGTCTCCGCCGTGATCGACGCGCCTGCCAGTGCCACCGCTACCCTCCGCACGCGCCGCGGGTCGTGGCAGTTCCGGCTGGCGGACCTGAGCGCCGGGCGGCCGCTGTATTTCGAAGATGGCGATGTGGTGGTGCAGGCGGTGCCTGCTCCGGGCCGGATTTCGCCCGAGACGCCGCGCAACGCCACTGCCGATCACGACTATCCTTCCCTGGCGATTGCCGCGAACGGAACCGCCTGGGCCGCCTGGCAGGTTTACGAAGATGGCGGCGACCGCGTGCTGGCCGCCAGGTCCACCGCCGGCGGTTGGTCTGCGCCGGAGTTTCTCACCGAACCCGGCCAGGATGTTTTCCATACCGCCATCGCCGAAGACGCCCGCGGCCGCATGTGGGTGGTCTGGTCGCAGAGGGATGGCGAAAACTGGGACCTGGTGGCCCGTTTTCACGACGGCGCCACCTGGAGCGCGCCCCGCAAGCTGACCAACGGCAATCGCCCGAACATCTTCCACAAGCTGGTGCGCGGCCGCGATGGCACCCTGCACCTGGTGTGGGTCGGCTATCAGAACGCGCAATCGCACGTGCTGTGGAGCAAACTCACCGGCGACACCTGGAGCCAGCCGCAGGAAATCAGCGGGGCCAGCGCCTGGATGCCCGACGCCGCGGCCGATTCCCACGGCAACCTGTACGTGGCGTGGGACAGCTACCGCACCGGCAACTACGACATTTTCATGCGGCGCATTTCCGCCAACGGGGCGATGGACCCGATCCAGCAGGTCACCAAATCGTCGCGCTTCCAGGCGCACGCCTCCGTGGCGGTGGATGGACAGGACCGGCTGTGGCTGGCATGGGACGAATCGGGCTCGAACTGGGGCAAGGATTTCTCGCGCGACGATACCTGGCGCGGCACCACGCTGTACGCCAACCGGCGGCCGCGGGTGGCGGTGTTCGCTGACGGCCAATGGTCCGAGCCGGTAGCCGATCCGATGGGCGCCGTGCCCAAGCGCTACAACCGCTACGTGGAAGGGCCGCAACTGGCCTGTGACGGCGCGGGCCGCATCTGGCTGGCATTGCGCCTGCGCACCTCGACCACCATCAACCGCACGGACTTTTGGGCCAACCTGGGGCGCTGGGACATGGTGCTGACGGCTTACGAAGGCGACCGGTGGCGCGACGCCGTGCAGCTTCCGCAATCGAGCACGCGGCCCGATGGACCGTTCCAACTGGCGCCCTCCTCCGATGGAGTCTGGGCCGTGTGGACCAACGACAACCGCCGCTTTCCCGCCGCCACCGGCCAGCCCAACAAGCGCTACAACGAAATCGATTTCGCGCGCACCACCGCCGGGGACGCGCCGCCCGCTCCCGTGCTGATGGCCTTCAGCGAGCCGCCCGCCAACGCCGCATTTATCCATCCGCATGAGGCCGACGATGTGCGCCAGATCCGCGGCTACCGCGCACAAATCGGCGGGAGCCAGTTGCGGATTCTGCGCGGCGACTTCCACCGCCATACGGAAATCTCGCCGGATGGCGCGGGGGATGGCTCGCTGGCGGATTATTTCCGCTACATGATGGACGCCGCTTCGATGGACACCGGAATCGTCTCCGATCACAACGCCGGGGGCGAGGAATATACCTGGTGGCGCACCGAGAAGGCCATCGACCTGTTCCACATTCCCGGCGGTTACACGCCGCTGTTCGGGTACGAGCGCAGCGTTCCTTATCCCAACGGCCATCGCAACGTGGTGTTCGCGCAGCGCGGCGTGCACGTGCTGCCGATCTCGCCCGCGGAAAACCAGAATCGCGTCAACAGCGGGTCAGTGCTGTATCCCTACCTGAAACAGAATCGCGGAATTTGCATGCCGCACTCGCTGGCCACCGATCAGGGGACGGATTACCGCGACAACGATCCCGAAGTGGAGCCGCTGGTGGAAATTTACCAGGGCTACCACGCCAATTACGAATACGCGGGCGCGCCGCGCGCCGAGACGCCCGATTACAATGTGGCGACGCACGGCGCATACCGCCCGTTAGGGTTCTATTGGAACGCCCTGGCGAAGGGATTGAAGCTGGGAACCGAATCGAGTTCGGACCACATTTCCACCCATTCCTCGTACACCATGATCTACACACCCACCACGGTGCGGCGCGACATTGTGGAGAGCATGCGCAAGCGCCACGCCTATGGCGCGACCGACAACATCGTGCTGGATTTCCGGGCGCGCGACCGCAAGGGCGGCGAATGGATGATGGGCGATGCGTTCGAGATTTCCGAAGCGCCCGTGCTGCACGTGCACGTGCTGGGAACCAGCACCATCGCCAGCGTGGAGATTATCAAAGACGGCAAGTTCATCTACCAGACCCAACCCAACGCTTCCACCGCGGAGTTCGATTATGGCGATGCGGCATCATCGGCGGGCGAAAGCTGGTATTACGTGCGGGTGATGCAGGCGGACCGGCAGATGGCGTGGTCCAGCCCGATCTGGGTGACGCGGAAGTAACGTCTACTTTCCCGGATTTCCGCGCTCGATGATCGACAGATCCACGTTTCCGTTGGGATCCACAATCAGCTTGCGGATCTTCGGCAGGATCTCCTCCATGGCCTCGATATAGAGCCTGCCGGCGGTAACCTGCGGCGCCTTGGCGTATTCGGCGGCGACGGCGGTGAAACGGTCGGCATCGCCGGCGGCATCGTTGACCGCCGAAATGCGGTAGGCTTCGGCGGATTCCATGTTTTGCATGGCTTCGCCGCGGGCGCGCGGCAGAAGGTCGTTGGCGTAACTTTGCGCTTCGCTGACGATGCGGGCGGTATCGGCGCGCGCGCTGGCCACGTCGCGAAATGCGTCGGCCGCTTCGGGGGGCGCGGTCACGGTCTCGATGCTGACCGAGGCCAGTTCCACGCCGGCCGAGTAGTCATCGAGGCGCCGTTGGGCGGCCCCGCGCACGGCGTCCTGAATGGCCAGTTTCTCGGTAGTAAGGACGGCATCTACTCCCGTCCGCGCGATGCGCCGGGTGAGTTCGGATTCGACCGCGGCTTTGGCAGTCTGCGCGGGATCTTCGCTGCGAAACAGGTAGTCCGCCGGAACACCCACGGAGTACTGCACCACCACGCGCATCTGAATAATGTTCTGGTCGCCCGTGAGAAATTGGGAAGCCAGCGGTTGGGTGCGTCCGAGGACCAGATCGGCAGCCTCCCCCCCGATCACCAGGCGCTGCAACTGCCGCACCTTGAGCTTCCAGACGCGCTCGATGGGCCAGGGCAGGGCATAATGCACGCCGGGATACACGCGCGGCTCGACCACCGCGCCGAATCGCGTGACCACGGCCTGCCGGTCGGTCTGCACCAGGTACACGCCGGAGAGGACCCAGAGCGCGAGACACGCGCCAACCACCTGCCGCGGCCGGCCGCCCCGCTGCCACCACGGCCCCGGTTGCGCGGGAACCTCGGGCGCGGTTACTTCCGGTTTGGTAAGGATCCCAGTCACTTGGCGCCTGCTTCTCCGTGCGTCAGGATTTTCAATAATTCGGAATCGGAGCTGAGAATGGCGGTGGTCTTATCGTCCAGCACCTTCTTATAGGCCTCCAGCGTCCGCAGCAGCTTGTAGAATTGCGGATTCTTGGAGTACGCCTGCCCGTAAATGCGGGTGGATTCGGCGTCGCCCTGGCCGCGAATCTTCTCCGCCTCTTTATACGCCGCGGAGAGGATCTCGGTTTTCTGCCGGTCGGCATCGGCACGGATTCCGAGCGCCTGTTCTTCGCCTTCGGCGCGATACTGGCGGGCGATGCGCTCGCGTTCGGCGCGCATCCGGGCGTACACGCTTTGCTTGTTCTGTTCTGGCAGATTCAGCCGGCGGATGCGCACGTCGGCCACCTGAATGCCATACTGCGCCAGAGCGGCCCTGTCGGTGAGCGCGGCGAGGTTATCCATCAGCTCCGTGGTTTGCGCCTTGGCGGCATCCGGCGTGACCAGCGAATCCAAGTCGTGATCGCCGAGGGCCGCGGAAAGCCCCGACCACACAATATCGTGCAGGCGCATCTCAGCCGCTACCGGATCGCCCACGCTCTGCACGAAGCGGTTGGGGTCCTGGATGCGCCACGCCACGTAGCTGTCCACCACGATATTCTTCTTGTCGCGGGTGAGGAATTCGGAGGGGCGCGGGCTGTAGATGCGCAGGCGGCGGTCGAAAAACGTGGCGGTCTGGAATGCCCACTTGGCGTGCAGGCCGGCGTCGGTCACGGTGTAGAGCGGCCGGCCGAATTGGGTGATCAGCGCGAATTCGGTCTCGCTGACGGCAAAGAACGTCCGCCACAACAGCACCACGGCCGTCAGGATCAGCGCTCCCGTGAGATATTTTCTGTCCCGCATGGTTTAGTGTTCCTCCTGAGGCTTGGCCTGTGTTTCGGTAAATACGGGATTCAGCGGCGAGCCGCCGATTTCGATGCCGCCATCGATCCAGTAAAGCTGCCGCCGCGCCTTGGTGCTGTCGAGAATCAGCTTGCGTTTTCCCGCCAGCGCCTGTTCGATGGTTTCCAGGTACAGGCGCGTCTCGGTAGGGCCGGGCGCCACGCGGAATGCGGACTCGCGCAGGTCGAAGCGGCCGGCATCGCCTTCGGCGCGGTTCACGCGCTCCACCGCATATCCCCCCGCCTGGGTCACGCCGGCCACGGCCTGTCCGTGCGCGAGGGCCACCTGCTCGTTGCGATAGCCCTCGGCCTCGTTCACCAGGCGGCTCCGCTCCTCGAAGGCATCCGAGACCTGGCGGAACGCTTCCACCACTTCGAGCGACGGATGTACATCTTCCAGCCGCACGCTCAGCACCCGCACTCCGGCGCCGTAGCGGTCCAGGCGCGCCTGCAGGTCGCGCTTCACCCGCTGCTCCACAGTGGAGCGGCCGGTGGTGAGCACGTCATCGAGCGAGGCGGTGGTCACCACCGACTGCATGGCCGATTCGGCAGCCGCGCGGACGGTCGCGTCGCCATCCAACTGGTTGAAGGCGAAATCGTCCGGGCGCGACAGATCGTAGTGCACCACGGCGTTCAGCTCGATCAT
>DATJRE010000411.1:0-4392 GCA_035505095.1 Bryobacteraceae bacterium
CGTAACTCACCGCCCGCGACACCGCCCAGTCAAACCGCTCGCCGCAGCAATCCTCAGCCCGGCCGGCGAATACTCGCACGTTGGGAAGCCCGCGGCTCGCCTCTCGCAGAAATACCGCCTTCCGCTGGTGGGATTCGATCAACGTCACGGCACAATCCGGACGGACGACCGCCAATGGCAAACCAGGGAACCCGGCGCCCGATCCAATATCCGCGATCCGCAGGGCACCCGCAGGCAACCTCCGCGCCAAGAACAACGACTCGTTGTAATGCCGCTCGACCGCCTCTGCACGATCCCGGATGCGCACCAGGTTCAGCGTCCGGTTCCAGCGCGCGAGCAGCTCGAAGTGCGCCTCCAATAAGCCCGCCTGTTCCGGCGTCACCCACTCAGGAAACACGCGCAACGCTCAGGTAGCAATCCAAAATCGCCACTGCGGCCGGAGTTACCCCCGGGATCCTCGCGGCTTGCCCCAGCGTTGACGGGCGAACGCGCTCCAATTTGTCGCGAATCTCCCGCGAGAGACCCGGAATCCCCCGGAACTCGAATTCCATCGGAATCGCCCGCCCCTCCGCCGACTTCAGCCGCGAGATTTGCCGCTCCTGCTGCCCAATGTACCCGCTGTACTTGGTTTCGGTCTCGACCGTGGTCACCACCCCGCGCTCCGGCTCATCGCCCAGCACCTCCCGCACCCACGGCGCAATCTCCTGAATCGACGCCTCCGGCCGTTTCAGCCACTGCCCGTTGCGGTGGCTCTCCAGCGCCAGCCGTAACCGCTCGATCTGCGTCTGCTTGCGCGTAAACATCTCCCAGCGGTCATCCCGGACCAACCCGGCGCGCCGTCCGATGGGCGTCAGCCGTGCATCGGCGTTATCGATGCGCAGCAGCAGGCGGTATTCGGCCCGCGAAGTGAACATCCGGTACGGCTCATCGGCGCCCTTGGTAATCAGATCGTCAATAAGAATGCCGGTGTACCCGTCCGTCCGGCCCAGGACGACCCCACCCCCCGCGGCATTCATTCCGGCAATCAGACCTTGGCAGGCCGCTTCCTCATACCCGGAAGTGCCGTTGATCTGGCCGGCCAGGTACAGCCCCGGAATGGACTTCACTTGCAGAGTGTGGTCCAGCTCGCGCGGGTCCACCGCATCGTATTCTATAGCGTACCCGGGCCGGATCATCTCGGCGTTTTCCAGGCCCGGAATCGAAGCCACCATGGCAGTCTGTACGTCGATGGGCATGCTGGTGGACATCCCGTTGACGTAAATCTCATTGGTGTCTCGGCCCTCCGGTTCTAGAAATATCTGGTGACGCGCCTTGTCGGGGAACTTGACCATCTTGTCCTCGATCGACGGGCAATACCGAGGGCCGATCCCCTCGATCTGCCCCGAATAGAGCGGCGAGCGCGGGATGGCCTCCAGCAGGATGCGGCGCGTCTCGTCCGTGGTATACCCGATGTGGCACTGGATTTGCGGCCGGTCGATGCGCTCGGTCAGAAACGAGAACGGCGTCGGCTCGGCATCGCCCGGCTGCGGTTCGAACTGCGACCAGTCGATGGTGCGCGCGTCCAGGCGCGGCGGCGTGCCCGTCTTAAGGCGGGCCCAACCGAGGCCCAGCGAACGGAACTGCTCGGCCAGCAGGTTGGAAGGGGCCTCGCCGTTGCGGCCGCAGCTATACTTCCTTTCGCCCACGTGCGCCAGGCCGTTCAGGAAGGTACCGGTGGTAATCACCACCGCATCGCAGGAAAGCGAGCGGCCATCGCGCAATTGCACGCCGGTGACGCGCCGGGAACCCTCGGCGAACACCAGCGCGGCCACTTCGGCCTGCTTAATGCGTAAATTGGGTTCCAGTTCCAGAACCTCGCGCATGCGCACCCGGTACAGGCGCTTATCCATCTGGGCGCGCGGCGACCAGACGGCGGGGCCTCGGCTGGTATTCAGCAGGCGGAACTGGATGCCCACCGCGTCGGCTACTTCTCCCATCACCCCGCCCAAAGCATCCACCTCGCGCACCAGGTGCCCTTTGGCGATGCCGCCGATGGCTGGATTGCAGGACATCTGGGCGATGAGGTCCAGATTCATGGTCACCATGGCGGTGCGGCGGCCCATGCGCGCGGCGGCGCGGGCGGCTTCGCATCCCGCGTGTCCGGCGCCGATCACAACGACGTCGTACTTCTCGTGCATTACTCCCTATTGTACGGGGTGGGAAGGGACGGATGACCGCGGCACCCGGAGCAGCGAGGGCTACGCCGGTTGCGCCTGGATTACTTTGGGCCGCACTCGACTAGTTAGAACCAACCGCGGTGGCCGCCGCCACCGGGGTAACCGCCGTGGCCGTCACCGCCATGCCCGCCACCGCCATGCCCACCGTGATTGCCCTGGCGGCTGGCTGGATCGGAGGGGGTCCCGGCCGAACCGGGGGATACTCCGCTATTGGCCAATGCCAGTTGCGAGTCGGCGGTGCCCCAGATACCCTGGACGCTGCCACCGTTGCCCATGAACAGGCCTGCGGACACCAGGACCACAAAGGCCACCAGCAGGGTGTATTCCACCACGTCCTGCGCCTGCGCGTCGTTAAGGAATCTCTTGATTCGCGCCACTTTGTTACTCCTCAATCCGGCCCAGCAGATCTAGACGGCCTAACTGGCCAGTTCCAGAGTAGGGTGCGCCGGGCGCCTTTGAACAGGGCCATAACCAATGTAGGGTACTGCCCGGACCATAGACAAACCGGTATTTTCGCGGCCGCGGGATGGCGCGAGCCGGGCGATTCCTGCCGGAAGCCGCCTGCCGGTGCCCTTCCAGGACCCGTCCAGACCCTGGGCGCCGGCTTACAGGATGCGCAATTCCTTGGGAGTAGGCGTAAGGATCTCGCAACCGTGCGCGGTGACCGCCACGGTGTCTTCGATCCGGATACCGCCGAAATCCTCCAGGTAGACTCCCGGCTCGATGGTGATGGCCATGCCGGGGGCCAAGCGGGTCTTGTCGCGCCGGCCAATGCGCGGCGGCTCATGGATCTCCAGGCCCAACCCATGGCCGGTGGAATGCACAAAGGCCTCCTCCAGTCCGTGGGCCTGCAGAACGCTGCGCGCCGCGGCATCTACATCGGCAGTCCTGGCGCCGGGGCGAACGGCGTCGATGGCGGCCAATTGGGCTTCGAGCACCGCCCGATAGGTGCGCTTCACCTGGGGCGTGGGGTTTCCGAGGAACAGCATGCGGGTCATGTCGCTGCAATACCCATCCTGCTGGGATCCCATGTCGACCAGCACGAGGCTTTCCGGGACGATCTGCGCCGCGGTCGGTTGCGCGTGCGGCAGGGCGGTGCGGCGGCCGGATGCGACGATGGTTTCGAAGGACGGCTTTTCGGCGCCCAACCGCCGCATGCGATACTCGATTTCCGCCGCCAGGTCGCTCTCCTTCATGCCCGGGCGCAGGCGCGCGGCGGCCTGCTCGAAGGCACGCGAGTTGGTCACCACGGAGCGGCGAATCAGGTCGATCTCGGCAAGAGACTTAATCGCGCGCAGCGATTCGATCCAGCCCCCGGCCGCGGTTAGGGACGCGCGCGCGGGCAGTTTGGCTTTCAGCGCTTCGAAAGCATCGCAGGTCATGCGGGCGGGCTCATAGCCGATGCGGCGCCAGCGGAAGCGGCTGATGGCGGAGGCCACCGCAGGCACCAGCGGACCCTTGGCTATGCGGATTTCGAAAGCGCGGGAGGGACCCGCGGCACCCAGACACTCCTGGCGCGCCTGCAGCAGGTAGCGGGGATCGGTGAAGAGGAGGGCGCGTTCGGGAGAGAGCAGCAGGTAGCCATTGCTGCCGGTGAATCCCGAAAGGTAGCGGAGATTCGGGCTGAGGGCCACCAGCAGGGCGTCCAGGCGGCGTCCCGAGAGAGCCTCGGCGATCATTCGGCGGCGAGCCGCGTATGGGTGACTGGCGGGGTTACCGGCGGCGGCCGGCTCGCGGGCATCCGTCACGGTTGCAGTTCCTTGGCCAGGAGCAAGGCGCGGGCGGCCAGTTCGCGCGCCTGGCGCGGGTCGCCGCGCTTTTCGGCATCGGCGGAAAGCTGGAGGAACGACTCGATCATCTTCTTGTTATTTTGCTGGCTGCCATTCAAGCGGCGGCCGGAAGCGCGCTCCAACAGGTGCAGGGCCTCCTGGCGGTCGTGCTGGGCATTGGCCAAAAGCTGGCGCTGTTCCTCGGCGGGGAGAATTTCCGCAACCGGTGGGCGCTCGGCCGGTTCGGGAGGCGCGGCCTGCACGGTGGGCGCCGCCGCGGGCGCCTCCGTGCGCGCGGGCTGCGTGGCACGGCTGCGCGTGGGCTTGGGAGCGGCCGGTACGGGAGCGGGTTCCTCAGGCGGCGCTTCGGTAGTGGCCAGCGCCTCGGGACTGATCGGTTGCGGCGG
>DATJRE010000412.1:0-17148 GCA_035505095.1 Bryobacteraceae bacterium
GATGGTGTGCGAGTGGGGGATGAGCGAACTGGGGCCGCTGAGTTTCGGGAAGAAGGAAGAGCAGATCTTCCTGGGACGAGAGATCGCCCAGCACCGGGACTACAGCGAAGAAACGGCCATCCGGATCGACGAGCAGGTGAAAAAGCTAGTGCAGGGCGGCTACAACACGGCTTCGGGCATTATCGAGGACCGCTCCGATGCGCTGGTGAATGTCGCCGAGATGCTGCTGGAGCGGGAAATCCTGGATGGCGCCGAGGTGATGGCGCTGATTCGCGGCGAAACGCTGGCCCCGCGGCCGGCCAAAGATACCGCAGACCAGACCCAGCAGGTGATCCGGCCCGAACCCCGCACCCGCATCTCCGGTACCAACCCGGGGCTGACGGCGCCGTAGCAAAACCCGCAGGCACGTGAACGCGCCGCTTGACCAACCATTTGAAGTTCAGGTAGAGTGCACCAACACCGGACAGGCGGTCTGGCTGGACCAGCAAGCCTACAAGAATATGGGAAGCGTGCGCAGCGGACCGCACCTTTACGATGCCAATAGGCGTCTGCTCCAATTCGAGTTGGTCGCGGAGGCTATCGCCTGGCGCGTCGCGGTGCCGTAGCGGCCGGGCGAGGGCGCCTGGGGAGGTTCGTCAAATCTCGCCGGGCTTGAAGCCGTATTGCTGTTGCAGTGACGCGATCGCGGCGCCGAGTACATCTTCAGGTGGCTTGTAGACGCGCATCAGGGGAGCCAGCTTTCCAATTCCATCCGGGTAGGTATCGCCCGCGTAGGTCTTGATTTTCTTGTATTCGAGGAACTGCGGCGCCGACTGTTCCAGTAAGGCGCGCATGTCCTGAAGTCCCCGTTGCCGCTGGGTTAATTGGGTAGTCAACTGGTCGCGGACATGTTGCGGAAACTCCTCGGTCAGATTCAGGCCGTCAATGGCTTGCCGCACCTGGCTCAACTGACTGCTGACCGCGACGGCGGATTTGGCCAGTTGCGCGGCCACGGAGGAGTTCTGATCCAGTTCGGCCCCGCGCCCCGCCCCGTTGGCCGTGATGCCGTCGCACCACGCGCGCGCGCTGCCGGTGAAGTCTTTTTCGACCGCGTTGGCGTGCACAAAGTTGGCCTGTTGAGTCTGCAGCGTCTTGGCCAGTTGGATCGCTTCGATGCGCTCCTGCTTGCCGCATCCGCTGATCAATGCGATGGCCGCGAACAACAACCAATATCGCAATTTAAAGATCATCATATCGGTTTTTCTCCAATGATGACCCCAAGTATAGGCCGTTTCTCGTGGTGGGTCTAGCCTCTGGCCTCTTCCCGTGTCGTCCCGCCTACCGCCTTTTTGCGCGCGCGGGACCGAAATGACTGGGAAAACATCGGCACAAATATACTTGACTATTCCAGATGTACACCATAGACTGGTGGCATGGGGCACGAATACCTCGGCGGAAACTGCGACCATTGCCAGAAGCCGATAGAATTGCCCATTAGCATTCTTCGGCAAGAGCCGAGTCCTGATGGAAATCTTTTGACGTATTGCATTTGTCCGCACTGCGGCCAAATAACCGAACTGGTCTTTTGGGAAGACCATCATCGAGGGGTTTGAGTGCCTCCAGTAGATAGCGCTTAGGCCTCCCGTCCTCATCTTTCTCTCCGTTGATTTCTGTATATCCAGCATCCAACGCCGCCTGAATGTTGCGGCGGTTTTCTTCCGGGTCGGCGGACCATGGAATGGTGATGGATTTCTTTTCCTGAGCCATTGCGCACACTTCCCCTTTATACTTAGATTGCGTGCGAAGATTGGCCCTTTGCACGGTTCGGAATCTGTGGGCTGGTACCCCGCAGAAACCAGTGGACCGTGGGAGGGGAGAGGTATGCTCTCCTGAAGAGAGCATACCACATGGAATGGCTTCCAGCCTTTGACGTTGAGTTGGCATCGGATTGCCTCCTGATGATGATTCATGCGTATTTCGACGAGAGCGGCAAGTTTAAGGACCCGTCTGATTTTGTTGTATTTGGCGGCATAGTTGGAAGAATTGATGAGACTTCGGTTTTCACGCGAGAATGGAGAGAGTTGCTTGGTCCCGACATTGCGTACATCTCAATGAAGGACGCTATGCGCCTAGAGACTCCGTTTCGCGGGTGGACCGAAGCCCGGCGAGACGAGCTTCTGATAGAGTGCGCCAAGTTGATCAAGTCACGATCCGGGATGAGCTTCGTGTCCGAAATAAGCAAGGCCGACTTTGCGACACTTCCTGAACCATTACGCAAGAAGCTCAGAGATCCAATCTACGGAGGATTCGAGGTCTGCGTTCGTGCCCTAGTTCGCGAATTTCCAAATCGCGATTTATGTCTCTGGTGTGACGAATCAGAGGAATATGCCTCTACTTGCTTAAAGACCTATCAGATGGTAAAGAGTAAGTCATTGGATCTTAAGCCACGCTTGGTTTCACTGGCATTTGGCGATGACACAAAATTTCCAGGTTTGCAAGCGGCTGATATGGTCGCCTACGTAGCTAATAGAATTCTGCGCGAAGCGTCTAACGCTCCCAGGATTGTAAGGGAAATACATAGTATCTTGCGTGCCGACAAAGGAAGTAAAAAACATATGATATATACTGATACAGCATCCCTTGGGAGCGGCATCATGGAGCCAATTAAATGAAGTCTGAACCAGGCCCAGTTGAAGGCCCGGAGGCGTCCGCCCTGTTCGATGCACTTGTCCGCAAAGTGCTCTCTGTGCCGCACGCTGAGATTCTGCGCCGCGAAGAGGAATACAAAAAGCAGGCGGCACAGAATCCCCACAAACGCGGCCCCAAACGAAAGCGCAAGCCTACCGCTTAGGGCCACGAGGAACCTTGCCCTTAGAAGGGGATTTCTTCCTCTGCTTTCGGCCCTTCCTCCGTCTGGCCGGTCAACTCAGCATAGGTAAGGCGCTTGCCAACGATCTTCCGTACCAAGTAACTGAACCGGTCCCCATCGCTCAAGGGCAGCCGATTGTTGAACCGGAAAGCCTGCTCGTCCACGTAGCGGAAGAGGTGGAAGTCTTCGACGCTGACGTACGTTCCATTGATAGTCCGCTTTAAGAGACTCCAGAAGTTCTCAATCCCATTGGTGTGAACGTTGCCGTCAACGTAGCTGGTTAGATGGTTGACCACGCTATGTTCGTACTCGTCCATCTTCCAATTATGCCCGTGCTCATCCGAGAAAATCTGAGAACCGGACTCCACATTGGCCTTGACGATTGGTTGCATGATAGCCTTAGTGCGATCAGGAATAACAGTCGCGCGCACCTTCTTGCCACGCTCCAACATCCCCATCACTACGGCTTTGCCGCCGGTGTTCCGGCCATGCTTCTGGACGCGGGCCTTGCGGTCTTTATGCATATTGCGGGCCTTGCCACCAATGAAGGTTTCATCTACTTCCACTTCGCCAGCTAAGCTGCCGCCAGTCAATTCATCCTGCATGGCAAGCCGAATCCGATGGAGCAGAAACCAAGCCGATTTCTGGGTGATGCCCAATGCCCGGTGAAGTTCCCAGGATGAAATGCCGTTCCGATTGCTGGCGATCAGCCACATGGCCAGCATCCACTTGTCCAGACCCAGAGGGGAGTCCTCCATTACCGTTCCCGTCTTCAGAGTGAACTGCCGCCGAGGATGGCGGTTGCTGCACTGCCAGCGGTTGTGCTGAGGCTGGAACTTCACTTTGTCGCTACCACACGTTGGGCAGGTGACAATACCGGCGTTCCAGCGGCGGGGGACCATGTACTCGCGGCAGTTATTCTGATCGGCAAAAGTTACCGTAGCTTGCTGAAGGGTCTTGGGTTCGGCGTCCATAATTCAAATCATACCGTAGATTCCTGGAATAGTCAAGTATATTTGTGCCAAAACATCCCGGCGGCTGTGGGTTGCGGCTCTTTCAAGCGCGGGGAGACCTATCGGCAGTTCCAGGCGCAGGCGGCCGACTGCCAGGCATGTGGCTTGCGGAAAATATCAGGAAGTGCGTAGCGCGCCATTGTCCTGCCGGCTGCGGCCGGTGCATTCCTCGCAAGGGCAGATGTCGCGGAAGTGCTCGTACGAATAGATGCCGGCCGAGTGGCCGTCGCTCCAGTTGATGCGGATGGCATAGTTGCCCACCGGCTCCACGCCCAGCATTTTCAGCACAGGCTTGTACATCTGGAACGGATTGTTGGCTTCCGGCTGCCGCGGCGGCGTGCCGTGTGCGCCGGTGCAGGCCGCGCAGGGGCACTTGTCGCGCAGGTATTGCAGGCCGTATTCGCTGCGGTGGCCATCCTTCCAATCGATCTTGATGCCCTTGGATTTGGAGATGGCGATGTGTTCGGGGTCGGTCGAGAATGCCATGTTCAATTGAAGAGGCGCTCCACGTCGCGCACGCCCGAAATGCGGCGCATGGCGGAGACCAGCTTTTCGAGCTGCTTTTTGTCGCGTACGTCCACGGTCATTTCCACCACCCCGCCATCGTGATCGAGCGCCGTCCGGGCTTCCAGGCTGCGGATGTTGGTGCTCTCGTCGGAGAGCACGCCGGTGAGCTGGTTGAGCATGCCGGGCCGGTCGTCGGTGTGGACCGTGATGCGCACGGGAAACGCGTCGTCGGCCGCGCGCGCCCATTCCACTTCGATTTTGCGCTCCACATCGTACATCAGATTCTGCACGTTGGGGCACATTTTGGAATGCACGGCCACGCCCTTGCCGCGGGTCACGTAGCCCACAATGGATTCGCCGCGGATGGGGTTGCAGCACTTGGCGCGGTACACCAGCAGGTCGTCGGAGCCGCGCACCTTGATTACCGCGTCGCCGTTCTGCTGGCGGCCCGGGGCGTTGGGCGGCAGATAGCCGGGCGAAGACGGCTCGGCCGTGGGAGGGCGGGTCTCGGGCGGCTCATCCTTTACCACCCCCGGCGCGATCTTGGTGAGCACCTGCCGGGCGGAAAATTTGCCGTAGCCCAGCGCCGCGTGCAGGTCTTCCATCTTGCTGTAGCCGTACTCGGATGCCACCCGCTCCATATCGGCGCGGCTGAACTTGCCGAGCTGCACACCCAGCCGGCGGGCTTCCTTATCCAGGTACTTCTGGCCGATTTCGATGGCCTTGGCCCGCTCGCTGGCATTGATGACGTGCTTGATTTTATTGCGCGCGCGCGAGGTCTTGACGAAAGCCAGCCAGTCCTTGCTGGGCTCGTGGCCCGGCTGGGTCATGATCTCGACGATGTCGCCGTTGTGCAGGGGTGAGCGTAGCGGCACGATGCGCCCGTTGACCTTGGCGCCCACGCAGGTGTGGCCCACATCGGAGTGGATGGCGTAGGCGAAGTCGATGGGAGTGGCTTCGCGCGGCAGAATCAAAACCTTGCCCCGCGGCGTGAAGGTGTAGACCTCTTCGGGGTACAGGTCCACCTTCAGGGTGGACATGAACTCGGTGGAATCCTGCACGTCGCGCTGCCACTCCACCAGGTGGCGCAGCCAGGCGATGCGCTGGTCGTCGGCCGCCGGACCCTTGCGCCCTTCCTTATACTTCCAGTGCGCGGCGATTCCCTCTTCGGCGATGCGGTGCATCTCCTCAGTGCGGATCTGCACCTCGAAGGTCTGCCCATGCGGCCCGACCACCGAAGTGTGCAGGGACTGGTAGAGGTTGGGGCGCGGGATGGCGATGAAATCCTTGATCCGCCCGGGAATGGGGCGCCACTTGTTGTGAATCACGCCGAGGGCCGCGTAGCAGTTCTTCACCGAGTCGGTGATGATGCGGAAAGCCAGCAGGTCGTAAACCTGGTCCACCGTGATCTTCTGCCGGCGCAGCTTCTGAAACACCGAGTAGGGGCGCTTGACGCGGCCATCCACGCGCGCCGGGATGGCCTCGTGACGCAGTTCCGATTCCACCGTCTGGCGGATCTCGGCCAGGAATTCCTCATTCGAGTGGCGGCGGGATTCGATGGCCTGGACGATCTCCCGGTAGGCATCCGGCTCCAGGTATTGAAAGGCCAGGTCTTCCAGTTCGCTGCGCACTTTGCCCATGCCCAGGCGATGGGCGATGGGCGCGTAGATTTCGATCGTCTCGCGGGCAATCCGTTCGCGGCGCTCGGCATTCAGGAACCCCAGCGTCCGCATGTTGTGGATGCGATCCGCCAGTTTGACGATGATGACCCGGATATCCTCCACCATGGCCAGCAGCATCTTGCGGAAGTTTTCGGCCTGGCGGTCCTCGGCCGAGAAAACATCCAGCTTGGTGAGCTTGGTGAGGCCATCCACGCAGCGCGCCACTTCCTCGCCGAATTCCTTGCGCACCTGCTCTACGGTGACGCTGGTGTCTTCGACGACGTCGTGGAGCAGTCCCGTGACCATGCCCACCAAGTCCATGCGCATTTCCGCCAGGATGTGCGCCACCATGAGCGGGTGAACCATGTACGGCTCGCCGGAATCGCGGGTCTGCCCTTCGTGGCATTTGCTGGCAAAGCGGAAGGCACGCTGAAGGATACTGAGATCGTCGTTGGGCCGGTACTCGCGGATCTTCGCTTCGAGTTCCCGGTAGAGACGTTCGACCGGATCGGGAGGGGAATCTGGTGACACGGGTTCCGAAAGGCTGACGGGTTCGGAGGCCACTTTCACTTATTGTAGCAGTTACGGATTCGCCGCAGAGACGCGGAGAGCGCGTCTCTGCGGTGGGAACTGGACTGCCGCTTGCCTATTTCGGCTGATCGGCGGTGATGCCGCCCTGCGGCTGAGATTTCTTTTCGGCGTTGGCCTTCTTGGCGGCCAAAGCCTTCTGCACCCAGTCGTCGGCGATTTTAACCTGCTTCTCGTATTCGTCCTTGTTGTCCGCCAGGTCGGCACGCTCGCGGATCAAAAGGTTCTCATAGGCCATCGCGTCGTCGCGCGATCCGTCGATTTGCAAGCACTTGTCCAGCGACTGCAAACCAGCGTCGATCATGGGAGTGTACTTGGCCTTCAGCTCCTCCCGCACTTTCTTATCCTTGATGGGGCCGGGGTCTTCCTGCTTCATCCCCAGGTTGGCCCGCGCCGTTCCGTAAACCGGATACCACTTCGACCAGGTGATGAACCCGATGCTGTAGTAGGCGTCGGCATTGCTGGGATCCACGGCGATGAGCTTTTCGTACCACTGCTGGGCCTGGTCCCATTGCTTCTGGTTGAGGTACAAGGAGGCGATGGAGGCAAGCGCAACCTTATCTTTAGGGTTCTGCTCCAGCACCTTCATAAACTGGTCGTGGGCGGCCTTGGCCATCTGGTCATTCTCGGGGGATTCAGCGCCCGGAATGTATTGCTGCATGTAAGCGGTGGCCAGATAGAGCCGCGCCGCCGCGAACCCGGGGTCCAGTTCCACGGCCCGCTTGAAGCTCTCGACGGCTTCCGGATACTGGGCGTTCTTGAAGGCCTGCACGCCCTTGTTGAGCTGGTCGCGGGACTGCAATTGCTTGCAGCTTGTGCCGAGAACCGCCAACGCGGCCACGGCCAACATTAACGTCCATTTGCACATCTGCATACCTACTGCCCGGCCTCCACTTTGGCGGTCATCAGCCCCACTTTATCTATCCCCGCACCGTGAGCGATGTCGATCGCCTTGGCCACCCACATGAAATCCAGTGACGGATCGCCTTTGACGAACACCACCCGTTCGGCGCGCGTCTTGAAGACCTCTTCCAGGCGCGACCCCAGTTGGGACTCGTCAATCGGATCCTGGTTAATCATCATGGAGTGATCGGCATTCACAGAGATGACCACTGTGCGCTGATCCGACTGGTTCGGAGGTTGATTGGGCGGAGGAGGCTGCGGCACCAGCGCCTCGAGTCCCTTCGGCGTCAAGGGGGTGATCACCATGAAAATGATGATCAACACCAGCAAGACGTCAATCATAGGCGTCATATTGATATCTGATTTCGGACCGCCCTGTCCGCCGACTGACATTCCCATAAAAATTTGCTCCTTGTGGCGCCACTCCCATGGCGCCCATCCACAAACTCACAAACTCACTTTGAAACCGTTCCTACTGACCGGACGGCGCAGTGTCGGATGGCTTGGTAGAGGGCTGCCTCTCCTGAATCTGCTCCGTAAGCAAACCGACATCATCCACTCCGGCTGCGCGCAGGTTGTCGACCACGTCCGTTACCTTCTCATAGCGAGCCCGCGCATCGGCCTTGATAAACACGGTCTTGTCCAGACGGTTCGTCAGCAGGTCCTTGACCTTCTGCGGCAGATCTTCGGGGGGCATCTGAGTGGTGTTGAGATACGTTTTTCCGTCGCGTGTGACCGACACGATAATGGCATCGCTCTTATCGGCCGCCTGCATGGCGATGGGGTTCTTGGTTTTGGCCAAGTCCACGCTGACGCCTTTGGAAAGCATGGGCGTGATGACCATGAAGATGATCAGCAGCACCAGCATCACGTCCACCATGGGAGTGACATTGATGTCCGCTACAGGCGGTGGCGCCTTATGTTTGGTTACCGCTTCCTTGGCTTTCGGCATGATCTCCTCTCCCGGTCCCGACAGAATCGGGGCCCGCCGGGCGGGCCCCTTTTTCAACTCGCCGGATCCTTGGATTGCTACTTGCGCGCGCTGGCGCCGCGCTGCGAACGCTTCAGGAAGTAATCGATCAGTTCGGAGCTGGAGTTGCCCATCTCCACATCGAAGGCTTCAATCTTGTTGGTGAAATAGTTGAACATCCAGACCGCCGGGATGGCCACAAACAGACCGATAGCGGTGGTCACCAGGGCTTCCGAAATACCGCCGGCCACAGCGCCCAGACCGGTCGACTTCTCGGTGGAAATTCCTTTGAACGCGTTGATGATGCCGGCAACCGTTCCGAACAGTCCCACGAAGGGAGCCGTCGAACCGATCGTCGCCAAGCCGCTGACGCCGCGCTTCAGTTCGGCGTGCACAATGGCTTCGGCGCGTTCCAGAGCGCGCTTGGAAGCTTCGATCTCTTCACCCGGAATCTCCGAGCTGATCTGGTGTGCCTGGAATTCCTGCAGGCCCGCCACCACCACCTTGGCAAGATGGCTCTTCTTGTAGCGGTCGGCGATCTTCACGGCTTCATCCAGCTTGCCTTCGCGCAGCGCTCCGGCCACCGCCGGGGCAAACTGCCGCGACTGCTTCCGCGCCGCGCTGTAAGCCATCAGACGGTCAATCATGACGCCGATGGAATACGCCGACATGATGAACAGACCAATGACGACCGCCTTGGCGAGGTTGCCCATCTGAGACCAGAGGTGTACCGGGTCCCAGCCTACGCTACCAGAGTCCTGGAGCAAAAAAAGCGACCAAACGTGCATATGCAGATGCAAAAACATTGTTGTCTCTCTCTCCTGCGAGTTGAATTTTTGTTACTTCTTACCGACGTTCCTTTAGGTTCGCCGGGTTACTACTGACTCAACGTAAAGTTCACGTCGATGGTGGTTTGCACCTCCACCGGCTCACCATTCAGCAGCGTCGGCTTATAACGCCACTGCTTCACCGCGTCCAGCGCCGCCTGCACCAATAGCGGGTGGCCTCTGACCACGCTGAGATTCTGGACCGTGCCATCCTTGCCGATCACCGCGTTCAGCTCCACCGTGCCCTGAATGCGCGCCTGCTTGGCCAGCGGCGGATACATGGGGTGCGGTTGAGAAATCAGCATGGCCTGCTGCACGTTGCCGCCGACCTTGATGCGCTGCGGCGTCGGAGGCTTCTCTTCCTTCTTCACCGGAGGAGGCGGAGGAGGCGGAGCCGCGCTGGGCACCGAACCGATAATGCCGCCCAACACGCCACCCGGAGTGCCGCCCGGTACGCCACCGGGTACGCCACCCATCACACCGGCACCGGTCGAAGGCGGCAGTTCTTCTTCTTTAATCACGGCCACTTCTTTGGGGATGACCTTCGGCGCCATCAATTTGCCGGCGTCGAACTGACGGGGAATGATTTTGACCACCTTCACCGGAGGCGCGGCTGCCGGCGGTGGCGGTGGCGGTGGTGGCGGTGGCGGCGCCACCAGGAAACTCGTCAGTGTGGCCATCGGGAGGACGTCAAACCAGATCATCGGGATGATCACCAGCACGGTGAGGAAAACAATCTGCCCGATGAAGGCCAGTAGAACCGTCCAAGTCTTTTTGGTATTTCCGACCCCTACAAATGTTTGCTCGAACATGCAACGTATCCTTTCCTTCCGGCCGCGCCGTCCCGCCCAACCCAGGACGCCGCGGCTCGATCTAGAAGCATCTGGCCGCTCCGGGCATTACCTCGCCGCCGTCGGCACCGATCTTACCCGCCTCCCGGCATTATCCGGCGCTTTCACCATTTACCGTGCCGCCTTCGTCGGGGTCTTCCTGACGGATTCGGCACGCGGCGCCGTTACTGCCGGAGAAGTTCTCTTCCTGCGCGTGTCCGTATAATTGTGCCAGAACAAAACGATTGGACTGGCCACAAACACGGAAGAATATGTCCCCACGATAATGCCACAAACCAACGCAAACGAAAAGGGATGCAGCACCGGACCGCCAAACAAAAACAGCGCAATCACCGTCAGGAAGGTCAGCCCCGACGTCATCACGGTCCGGCTCAAAGTCTGGTTGACCGCCCGATTCATGACTTTCTCGAGCGGCTCGCGCCGCGAGATCTTCAGGTTTTCACGGATACGGTCGAAAATCACGATCGTGTCGTTCATCGAATAGCCCACCAGGGTCAAGAGGGCCGCGATCACGGTCATGTCAATCTGTTCGTTGAATATCGAAAACAAGCCGACGGTGATGATGGTGTCATGGAAGCACGCAATCACCGCGCCCAGCCCGTAAATCCACTCGAAGCGGAAAGCGATATACACCAGCATGCCCGCGAGGGCGTACAGGGTAGCCAAAACGGCCTTTTTACGCAACTCGGCGCCCACCTTGGGGCCGACCATCTGGGTCTCCAGAATGTGGTACGGCGACAGGTAACACTCTTGGCGAAGAGTGTTCATAATACCAGCATTCATGCCGGGCACGCCGGACAATTGATTGAAATTGGTAATGAGGCCGGAGTAGTTCTGGTCCACGTACCCGGTGATGTTGGCGGCCAGCTTGGCGATATCCTGCTGGCTCATAGGCACGCCGGCCGCTGCCAGAGGGCCGCTGAGGTGCTCGGCCAGGGCTTCCTTGCTGGCGTTGTTGAGGTCGAGCTTTCCTCCCGACTGGCCGAAATTCGTGGAAAGCGCCTGCTCCATCGCCTGGCGGTTGATGTTCAACTGGTTCTCGTCGGCGAGTTCGGTGCCGATCTCGACTTCGTTGACCGCTCCCGAACCGCTGATCGCCTGGACGCTCACTTCGCCCTTCAACTGGGACGAATGGCCCATTGCCGAACGGATCTTCTCGATGGGCGGGGGTCCTGAAAACTTGACCCTCATGACAGCGCCGCCTTTGAAATCGATCCCATAGTTCAGCCCGCCCCGGACCACGATGCTGGTGATACCCGCTACCGTCAACACCAGCGAAGCAATAATAAAGGGCCACTTCTTGCCCAGAAAGTCGAAATCGGTATTCTTGAATAATTCCATCGTTTCGCGTCCTCAGGCCCGACACTGCCAGCCCGGAACCGCCCCGAGGGAGAAGCGGCCAAATTTTGCTTTCTGGTGTTCTACGTACATTCGACACCAGCCCTCGCAATTTTGTTCCCGTGAGCGGAGGCCCAAGCCGTCCGTTCCCGCGCAAAAACCGTTAAATACTCAACTCCTGCATACTGCGGCGTCCGGAAAGCTCCCAGGCGAAAATCGTCCGCGATACGAAGACCGCGGTGAATACGTTGGCCAGCAGGCCGATCGTCAGAGTCACGGCAAACCCCTTCACCGGACCTTCGCCGAACAGAAACAGGAAAGCGCACGATACCACCGTAGTGACGTGGGTGTCGATAATGGTCAAGAAGGCTTTGTCGAATCCGGTATCCACCGCCGCCACCACGCTCTTGCCGGCGCGCAACTCCTCCCGGATACGCTCAAAGATCAGAACATTCGAATCCACGGCCATACCAATTGTCAGAATGACGCCCGCGATTCCCGGCAGGGTTAATACCGCGTGGAAGTAGGAGATGGCCGCCAGCAGGATCACCGTATTCAGGAACAGGGCCAGCACCGCGTTTACACCACTACGCCTATAGTAAATCAACATCGCGGTGATCACCGCCATCAGACCGGCGATGCCGGCCATGAAGCCTTCGTGGATGGAGTCCGCCCCCAGGGAAGGGCCGATGGAGCGATCTTCTAAATACTGCACCCCGGCCGGCAGCGATCCCGACCGCAGGAAGCGCGATAAATCCTCGGCTTCCTGCTCACTGCCCAGTCCCGTGATGCGGCCGGAGTCCTCGATCTTCGACTGAATGGTGGCCACGCTGACGATTTTGTTATCCAGCACCACCGACAGCTTGTTGCCGATATTTGCCTCGGTATAGCGGCCGAAGCGCTTGCCCCCATCCGGCGACAGCGTGAAATTGGTTTCCCATTTCCCATACTCGTCCTGGCCGGGGTGGGCATTGCGCATTTCGCGCCCACTGATTACAGGGCTCTTGCTCACCAGGTACCAGTCGCCCACCGAATCGCCCCGCGGCATCGACTGCACCAGCTTGGAACCGAGCGGCAAAACGCCGCCATGCTGGGCCAGCGCGGCATCCTTGCTGCTGAAGGGCCCGTCCATGACGTTGTCGATTTCGAGCACCGCGGCGGTACCGATCAGCCGCCGGACCTGAGCTGGGTCGTCCACGCCGGGCAACTGCACCAGGACTTCGTAATCCGCGCCCGCCTGCCCGTACTGCTGGACCGATTTCTCGGCTAAACCAAGCTGATCGATGCGGTTACCGATGGTGTCGATGGTCCGCTTGACGGTATCCGCTTTGAGCGCCACCAGTTCGGTTGGCGACAGACGCAAGGAATAGTCGGTGGCGTTTACCGCCGTTACCACGTAAGTGGAGTAGCGCTCGCTCAACAGGTCGCGAAACGCGCTGGACTGGGTAGCCGGCACGCCTTTGATGGAGATCTCCACATCATCGGCGCCCTGCACGGTCTGAGGATCGTTGCGGTCCATGCTGGCCCAGGTGATGTTCTGCTTCTTGAGATCTTCCTTGAGCCGTTCCATGGTCTGGTCGGCGTCCGCCTTGACCGCATCCTGCACCTGAACCTGAAGCACCAGGTAGCTGCCGCCCTTGAGATCCAACCCAAGACGGATGTTGTCCTGGAAATTCCGCTTTACATCGGTCCAGGACTTCGGAAAACCGATGATGCCGTAAATGCATACCAGGATCGTCAGGACAATAGTGATGGTCCGCGCCCGAACATTTGTCTTCATGGGGATTGTGAGCCTTGCTTAATTAAGATTACTACTTCTTGCCTTCACCCGAGACCAAGCTCGAAACCGAGCTTCGTGCCACCTGCAGCTTCACGTTATCCGGCTTGACGCGCAACACCAGGGTATCGTCGCCTTCGATCGCCACGATGGTTCCGACGATCCCACCGCTCGTGACCACGGTGTTGCCATTCTGCAAACCCGCCAGCATCTTCTGCGTGTTCTTGCGCTGCCGCTGCATGGGAAGGAACAAGAGGAAATAAAAAATGCCGAAAATCAGCAGGATGGGCAGCAGGCTCAGCAGGGAACTGGGCGTCGCCGATTGCAAATATAGGTTAAGAATCACGTTTTGGCCGAAAGCACTACCCGGCGTCCGCGCACGCTGCGCGCACACACCTCAAGTATTCTGGGAATGTATCCGATAGTATAGCCTGCCTGATCTCGCGCATGATGTCAAGGTACCGCCGCAGGTTGTGCCGGGTCGCCAGTACAGAATAAAGCATTTCCCCAGCCTGAAACAGGTGCCGCAGGTATGCCCGGGAGTAACTGCTACAAGTATAGCATTGGCATTTTTCGTCCACCGGCCGGGGATCGTCCCGGTAGCGTGCGTGCTTGATGATCAGGCGCCCCCCGGAGGTAAACAGGTAACCGTTGCGGGCATTCCGCGAGGGCAGCACGCAATCCATCATGTCCACCCCTCGGGCGACGTATTCGGGCAGTTCCGCAGGCATCCCTACGCCCATGGCATAGCGGGGTTTATGCCTCGGCAGCAGATCCTCGGTGGCTTCCACCATCTGCATGCTCAGCGGGCGCGGCTCGCCCACCGAAAGCCCTCCGATGGCATAGCCCGGAGCGTCCAGGTCCACCAGCGCGGCGGCGCACTCCCGTCGCAGATCCGGGAAGGTGGAACCCTGGACGATGGGGAACAGCGCCTGCACCGCACCAGGCTGCACCGGCGGCGCATGCGGACTTTTCTCGGGCCGCGAAATTCTATCATTGTAGTATTTTGTCGCCCGGTTGGCCCAGCGTACCGTCCGGTGCATGCTTTCGCGGGCGTATTCATGGCTCACCGGGAATTCCGGACACTCGTCGAGCACCATCAGAATGTCGCTCCCATAAGCCAGTTGCACATCCACGGTGGATTCCGGGGTGAAGGTGTGCGCATCGCCGTTCAGATGCGACTGGAACACTACCCCTTGCTCGGTAATTTTGCGCAGGCTGCTGAGGCTGAACACCTGAAATCCGCCCGAATCGGTCAGGATAGCGTGGGGCCACGACATGAAGCGGTGCAGCCCACCCATCTGCCGGATAAGCTCATGCCCCGGCCGCAGGTACAGGTGGTAAGTATTGGCCAATAATATAGTTACGCCCAAGTCCTGGTCCAGGTCCCGCTGCGTCAGACCCTTGACCGTGGCCTGCGTCCCCACCGGCATAAAGACCGGGGTGGGGATAGTCCCGTGGGGCGTATGGAGGAGACCGGCGCGCGCGCGAGTCTCGCGGCACTCCGCCACCACCTCAAACCAGTTCTGTCTCAATCCCTTATTCTACCTTGGCGATTTGGCACACGGGTTCCTTTGTACAGAGGTCTCCGGCGTGCTCTGACGAGCTTCCGGAGGCGAAAATACATACAATGAAAGCGCAAGCTTTGTGGCTTCTAGTGACCGCGGGAACGGTCCTGGCCCAAATCCCCAACCCGACCCAGCAGCCGCAGCCCGCCCTGGGTCCCGCGCAGACCGGCCAGCCCATGCCGATCTTCCGCGTCACGGTGGTTTCGCGCACCACCAAAGCCATCAACTACCATCATCGTACCGGGACCACCCAAGTAGATTTCCGGGGCACCGAACTGATGCCCGCCGCGCGCGGGGAGGCCCGCGTGGACAGCCAGATGGGGTCCACCAAGATCGAAACCACCCTGAACCACATGACTCCCGCCAGCCAGTTTGGACCGGAGTACATGACCTACGTCCTGTGGGCCATCACACCCGAAGGCCGGGCCATGAACCTGGGTGAGGTGGCGCTCTCCGGCGACCACGCCAAGCTGCTCTCCACCACCGACTTACAGACTTTTGGACTGATTGTTACGGCGGAGCCGTATTTCGCCGTCACGCAACCGAGCGATGTAGTAGTTGCCGAGAACTTTGTGCGCAACGACACCAGGGGCACCATCGAGCAGGTGGACGCCAAGTATGAATTGCTGCAGCGGGGCCAATACGTCTTGAACCGCGCGCAGTATCAGCCCGTGCGCGTCAATCCGAAGGGGCCGCTGCAGCTTGGCGAGGCCGAAAATGCCGTTGAAATCGCCCGTCTGGCCGGCGCCGGCCAATATGCCCCCGATACCTTTCAGAAGGCCGTGATCGATCTGCAGAATGCCGAGGGGTTCCTGAACCACGGTGGCGACCGCAAGGAATCCGAAACCAACGCCCGCGAAGCCGCCCAGATGGCCGAAGATGCCCGCATCATTACCTTCCGCAAGATCCGCGCCGATGAGTTGGCCAAGGAACGCGCCGATGCGGCCGCGCGCGAAGCCGCGGCACAGGCACAGGCCCAGAAGGCCACCGAGGAAGCCCAGCGCGAGGCGGCGGAACGCGCCCAGGCGGAAGCCGACCGTCAGGCCGCCTTGCAGGCCAAGCTGGAAGCCCAGCAGGCCGCCCAACAGGCGGAACAGGAGAAGGCCGCTGCGGATGCCGCCCGAGCCCAGGCTCTGGCGCAACAGCAGACCGCCGATGCCGCCGCGGCCCAGGCACGCCTGGCAGCCCAGCAGGCGGAGCAGCAACGCCAGCAGGCCGAAGACGAAAAAACCGCCCTCCGCGAGAGGCTCCGCCAGCAGTTGAACATGATCCTTGAAACCAGGGAGACTGCCCGCGGCCTGATCGTCAATATTAATGATGTGCTGTTCGACTTCGACCGCTACACCCTGAAGTCTGGCGCGAGGGAGAAACTGGCCAAAGTCTCGGGCATCCTGCTGGCCTATCCTGGGTTGAAGATCCGCCTGGAAGGCTACACCGATAGCGTCGGCACCGACGATTACAACCAGCGGCTTTCGGAGCAGCGCGCCGACTCGGTTCGCGATTACCTGCTGCAGCAGGGCGTCCCGGCGGACAATTTGTCGGCGGTGGGACTCGGTAAAGCCGACCCGGTTGCCTCCAACGACACCGCCGCCGGCCGGCAGGAGAACCGGCGCGTAGAAATGGTAGTTTCCGGCGAGCCTATTGGGATCGACCAGCCGCAACCGCAGCAGTAGCTGGCGCGGTGTAGCCGCCCGGCTTTCACCACCACCATTGGCCGGCCAACTCCACCAGGGCCGGCCTTTCGTGGCGGTTGATCGGGCTGGCCTCTCCGTTCACCCGGTGTGGTAGATATCTACAATTCACCCTGCCCGCATCGGCGCAGCCGGTTTGGCCGATGCGGGCTTGTGACGGGCGGGCAACTCCGCGGCTGCCGCAATGGCAGCCCACCCTCGGCCCGCCGTGGCCGAAAAGGTTGCCCAGACTTCCCCCGAAGCCCTCTCACCCACCTTTCCGGCCTTCGCCGCCAACTTCGTGCGCGGCGGGGCCTTCAATCCCGGACCGACCGGCACATCACCACGAGCTTCGTTTGGACCCAAGTGGTCCGGGATACCCGAACCTGGCCCGCGGGATCTGTCACGGAGAGTGACGTACCGGCCGGGCGCCCGAGAGGATATCGCGGTCCTGAGGTCGAAAAAGCTTAAATCCGGGTTCCACCGGGGTGTCCGGCGCCGGCAGGGATGGTTCCGCGCGGCCGGCGCCAAACGACCATCGACCGCGGGAGTCGATCGACGACCGCAACTGGCATTAACAGGCCTGATTGGAAGACGCTGCGCCGGAATTTCCCCCAACGGGAGAGC
>DATJRE010000413.1:0-3434 GCA_035505095.1 Bryobacteraceae bacterium
CTGGAAAGCAATCACAGGCGTAGTATTGCTGGCGGTACCGGGGGAAGTCAAGTGAGCGGCACCGCGCCGGCGTGAGACCCAGGGTGGCATGGCAACCCGAACATCGCAACACCTTTCCGCCTTGCCCCGCATCCCTGGTGCGGTACGCTGGAGGTTTGACCGTGCTGTTATGAAACTGCGCGAAATTGCGGCCGCCCTGGGTTGCCTCCTGGAGGGCGATGGCGAGCAGGACATCGCCGGCGTGGCCGGCATGGAGCACGCCGTGCCGGGACAACTCACCTTTCTGGCCAACCCCAAGTATGCCCACAAAGTGAAGCACACCCAGGCCAGCGCGATTCTGGTTTCGGAGGCGGTTACCGGGCTGCCGATCGCCTGCCTAATCTCGGACAACCCTTACCTGGATTTCGCGCGCGCCCTGGCCTTGTTCTACCAGCCGCCGCGCCCGGCGCCGGGAGTGCATCCGCTGGCGTCTATCGCGCCCGACGCCGTGGTGGGCGAGAACTGCTCCATCGGTCCCTTCGCGGTCGTCGGCCCGCGGGCGCGCCTGGGACGGAACGCCGTGCTGCACCCGCACGTGGTGATCTACGAAGGCGTCCAGATCGGCGACGATTTCCTGGCCCACTCGCATGCCGCGGTGCGCGAGTTCTGCCGTATCGGAAACCGCGTGATCTTGCAGAATGGAGTAGTAGTGGGCGGCGACGGCTTCGGCTTCGCCAAGCGCGCCGATGGCACGCACTTCAAAATTGTGCAATCCGGCGTCACGGTGATCGAGGACGACGTGGAGATCCAGAGCCTGACCTCGGTGGACCGCGCCACCGTAGGCGAAAGCCGCGTCCGCCGGGGAGCCAAGATCGATAGCCTGGTGCAGGTGGGGCACGCCTGCGTGGTGGGCGAGGATAACATCATTTGCGCACAGACCGGCCTGGCGGGAAGCACGGTTCTGGAACGCGACGTGCTCCTTGCAGGCCAGGTGGGATCCTCCGGGCACCTCACCGTGCACCAGGGCGCGGTAGTTTACGCACAAAGTGGAATTGGCGGCGATGTCGCGGCGCACGCCCGGATCTCCGGGTCTCCGGCATTCGCCGCAAACGAATGGCTGCGGGCGGTCACGGCGTTTCCCAAGCTGCCGGAACTGTTGAAGCACCTGCGGGAATTGAAGAAACGAGTCGATGAGCTAGAACAGCATGGCAGAAACGACACCACCACCAATGCATAGCGACCGGCGTCCGGCCGCGTATCTGAACCAGGAGTTCCTGAACAGTCCGGACGCGCGGGCGCTGCGGATCCTGGCCGAATTCCTGGAACCTTTGGCGCATTTCCGGCGCGAGAAAATCCGCGATACCGTGGTGTTTTTCGGCTCGGCGCGGCTGCGCGAGGAAGGCCCGCTCTCGGAATACTACACCGATGCGCGCACCCTGGCGCGCCTGCTGACGGAGTGGTCGGAACAGTTCGTCAACGGCACCTACCGCTTCGTGGTCTGCTCGGGAGGGGGGCCGGGAATCATGGAAGCGGCCAATCGCGGGGCGCACGATGCGCGCGGCAAAACCATCGGGCTGAACATCGGGCTGCCCTTCGAGCAATTCCCGAATCCTTACATTACGCCCGAATTGAGCTTCGAATTTCACTACTTCTTCATGCGCAAATTCTGGTTTGCGTACCTGGCCAAGGCCATGGTGGTGTTTCCGGGCGGCTTTGGAACGCTGGACGAGATGATGGAACTGCTGACGCTTTCGCAGACCCAGAAGCTGGCCAAGAAGATCACCATTCTGCTGTACGGCTCGAAGTATTGGAAGGAGATTCTGAACTTCGACGCACTGGTGCGGCACGGCATGATCTCGCCCGACGATCTGAAGCTCTTCCGCTACGTGGACGATCCCCAGACCGCCTTCGAACTGCTGAAAACGGACCTGACCGTGTATGCCCAACAGCCGGAATCCGCCGAGATGCCGGCCATCGCCAAATCGCGCAATCCGCTCAAGCCGTCAGGGGCCTGACGGGCGGCGGCCGCCGGGCGGCATCACTGGCTAGGCGGATTTGGAGAAGCCCACCACGGCCGCGCTGACCGGGCCTTCGCCCACCGGGATGAGCGTAAAAAGAGGCGTGGGCCGGTAACGGCGGGATGGATCGGGATCCGTCAAAGCGTAGATGCGCAGCACGGCCATATCGCCGGAAGTGCCGTTGAGCACCAGGGCGTACTGCTGGTCGGGTGTGATGACGATGTCGCAGGGATTTTGTCCCACCTGCACTACCGCTACCAGTTTCTTGCCCAGGTTGTCGAAATCCAGCACCGTGACGCTGCTGGTCTCGGGATTGGCCACCATCAGAAGGGCCGGGTTGTCGGTGGTCTGCATGGCGCCAGGCGCGCGCCCCGCCAGCATGGTTTCGGCGACTTCGGTGCGAAACGGGTAGACAATCGCCACCGCGTCCACGCCTTCCCCGCTGACAAAAAGCTGCCCCTGATCGTGGTTGAAACAGAAGTGCCGCGGCGACATCGGCAGGGGCAGACGGACTACCGGCTTGAGGGTGGGCACATCGAAGATGCTGAGGTTGCGGGCGGCGGCGCTGCCGGCGATCAACTGGCGGCCATCGGCGCGGAAGCGCAGCAGCGATGGCTCAACCCCCGCGGCGGCCTGGTTCTGGATCGACCCGGCGCCCAGAGAAACCAGCAGCAGCACGCTATCCTTGCGGCTGGCTACCGCGGCCATCGGCAGCGGCGCCTGGGGGTCGCCCTTAACGGGACGGTTGAGATCGAATGAATCGGGCGGGGCCGGCAGGTGAATGGGGCGCCGCGGCTGTAACGACGCGAACGGCAGTTCCACCAGGGACGCGGGGTCGCTGTACAGCACCCACAGCGAGTCCCCGGCCGCCGAGACTTGCATGCCGGCCGCCGTATTGCCGGCGCGGGCGCGCCGCTTGACGGTCAGGGAGACGGCGTCGATTTCGTAGACCGTTCCGGTTCCCGAGGCCAGCACGTACACCTTGGCCGCGGTGGGATGCGGCAGGACCAGCGAGGGCGCGGCATCCAGCGGAATTTGCCGGCGCACCTGGAAGCGGGTCAGATCGACCACGGCCACCGAGCGGCTCCCGGAATTGGCCACAAAACAGTAACCCCGGTAGCCCGTGGCTTTAGGGCGTCCACAGGCGGCCGTGAGGCCGGCAGCAGCCAAAAGGGCACGGCGGGAGATGGGGGGAGCGGTCACTTCTTTTATTGTACGTCGACGTCTGAAATGGGCGGGGCGGCCCCGAGCGCCGCGTGATATCCTGTGGGAAGACTTCCGCGTTTTCGATTCCGAAACCGCCGCCGCAGCTTTTCCGAACCGGAGAGATGGCCGAGTGGTTGAAGGCGCACGCTTGGAAAGCGTGTATAGGGGAAACTCTATCGAGGGTTCGAATCCCTCTCTCTCCGCCATCGCATAACCTACAGATAATAAGCA
>DATJRE010000414.1:0-20393 GCA_035505095.1 Bryobacteraceae bacterium
GCCTCAATCTTGGCCACGTCCACTCCCGGCACCTTCTCCAGATCTTCGATGGACTTGAACGGACCGTTCTTATCGCGGTAGGCAATGATGGCCCGCGCCTGCGAACGCAGCAGCGTCAGCCCGGATTCCAGGTCGATGGCGCGCGCTTCGTTCACGTTGATGGGCGGCATCTCCTCGCCGGGATAGTTCTTCGCCAGGTAGTCCACCACCAGTTGGAAGTCTTTGTCGCTTCCCTTGGCGCCCAGCGTGACCATCTTGTCGATGGTGGCCTGCCAACCGGCTTTATCCTGGCGCAGCGAGATGGACCGCGCCAGTTCGTGGCACTGAGAGCAAATAGCCTGCGTTTCTGCCCGCCCCGGACCTTCGGGCAGTTGCGCCCACGCCGCCGCGGCAAGCCAGGACGCGGCAATGAAAATTGCGATGGATGATTGCATCTTAGTGCTCAATCGGAAAGCCAAACGCGTACAGCGTGCCATCGGCCGTCCCCACGTAGACCTGGGTGTCGCCGGCGGCGAGGCCGCTCTCCGCGACCATGGAGGAGATAATTCTCCCGCTGTTCCACAGTTCCTTGCCGCTGCCGGAATCGAGCGCGTAGGCCACCGCCGGAGTGGCGCGGCTGCCTTTCGAGGCGGTGAACACCACACCGTTGACGATAATCGGCGCCAGCGGCGCAGCGATCTCCGGTGAAGCCCAGGCGGCTTCGAGTGCCGGCCTTCCGTTCCGGTCCACCACCTTCCAGGCGCGGACGCCACCCTCTGTATTTCCAACCAGCCATCGCGTCCCCGCCGCGTCCTGCCAGCTTGCCAGCGACTGCGGAGCCGCATCCACTGAAGCGGTAAAAAGGGCCGTTTGATGATCCGGGCCGCCCAGCGATTCGGTGTCGAGCAGCACGATCTGCCGGTTCTTCGACGCCACCGCTAACAGCGCTTTATCCTTGTATTCGAAAATCACCGGCGAGGACAGCATGTCCTGCCCGTTGGATGCGTACCAATCTTTCTGCTGCAGCGTTTTGGGTTCCAGCGCCGCCACGGCTGCGGAACTCCCAGCGGTAGCAACGAACAAGGTGCCGTCCGGGCCGGCCGCGATTCCCTCGCCGCCGGCCACTGCGCCGCCCTGGGGATTCCAATGGGCCACTTTTCCGGTGGCCATATCGAGCGCCGAAACCCCGCTGGAGCCGCCGCAGCCGGCCGAGGTCGCGGCGTAGGCCACGTTCTCGATCACCATCAGCCCCCGCCCGCCCGCGCCCGGCGGCAGAAATTGAATGGCGTCTTCCGCCGTCACTCCGCTGGATAGCCAGAAGCTGTGCAGCATTCCGTCGCCGGTGAGCACAAAGAGAGAGTTCTGGATGCGTCGGGCGGTAGGATCCGGTCCCCGTCCAGGCCCACCGCGCCCCCGTCCCGGCCCCATCGGAATAGCGCCGGCCCGGGCAGCCGCTGCCACCGTGACCGCACCTTCTCCAGGGTCGCCCACTGCCCCGCGAGCGTACGCGCGGCGTCCGCCCATGCCACCACGCCCCGCAACGGGGGCGGCGGGGAAGGCGGTGGAACTCGGCCGCGCCACTTCCGGGACACTCGATGCCGCGCAGCCCGGCGGCAACGCCGCTGCGGGTGGCAAGTGGTCATGCCACTCCAGCCGCGACAAATCCGTATCCACGGTGTAGACGTTATCGCCCGCGCCGCCCACAAATGCAAACGACCGGAAGCCGCGGTAGCCGATATAGCGATTCAGCAGGATGGGCGCGCCCAGCACGCCGGCCTTCGAGTCCTTCGCCAGCCCGATCTTCCAGGTCAGCGTGAAGCCGGGCTTGGAGAGGCTCTCCCTGGAGATCTTCGCATCGGTCCGCACCCAGGACGAGCGTTGCGGGTCGAAGCCCGCCGTGCCCCAGTCGCTGTTGCCTCTTCCGTACTGCGCGTGCGCCACCGTGGACAGCACGGCCCATCCCATTGGAATCAATACCGCAGCCGAAATTCGCCGCATAGAAGCCACTCCCCTCCCGCTCGCCTGCATCATTTCCTGCCCAGCGCCTGCGCAATGGCCTGCTCCGCCAGCGGCGCCATGGCCTCGTAACCGGCATCGCTGGGCAGCAGCCCATCCACCGTCAGATTCTTCTTGAAATCGCGGCCTTCCACCAGCGCCGCGTAGTAATTCAGGTAGACCGAACCACTGTCCGCCGCATACCGCTTAATCCATCCGTTCAGGCCGATGATTTTTCCCTGAGGCCGCAACCCGGTCTGCTTCTTGTAGAAATCGCAAACCGGCGTGACCGAGGCCAGCACCACGCGAATCCCATGCGCCTTGGCCAGTTCCGTCATGGACATCATGTTTTCGGCGATAGTCCCTTCGGTAGCCGGACCCGTGGCCCCTGCCAGATCGTTGGAGCCGCCCATAATCACCACCACCTTGGGCTGCAGCTCAATCACATCCTGCCGGAAGCGCACCAGCATTTGCGGCGTGGTCTGGTCGGTGACGCCGCGGTTGAAATACGGCTTATCCGGGAAAAACTTCGCCTGCCCCTGGCCCCATCGTTCGGTGATCTGGTCGCCCAGGAACACCACCCGGTTTTCGCCCGGTTTGGGCGCTGGAATCTCCGTGTCTTCGCTGCCGTAGTGCGTCAGCCCCGCCCAATCCACCAGCAGGTGCCGCTGCACTTCCAGCCGATGCTCCAACTGCTCCACTTCCTGCGGCGCGCCGGTTTGCGCCGCCATGGAAACCACCAGCAGCAAGACAGGCAGAATTCGGGCCGCCGCCATCACTTCTTGATCCCGAAACAGTACAAGGTGCTGTCGAACGTGGCGATGTAGACCCGGCCGTTGGCCAACGAAAGACCGCTCCAGTGATTGAATGAAGTGATCTGGTCGCCGCTCGACCACAGCTCCTTCCCGGTCTCCGCATCCAGCGCGTACAAAACTGCGTGAGTCGAACCGGGAATGCGCCGCGCGGCGGTGTCGTCCAAGCCGCTGTCAGGGTAGGCCTGCTCGGTGTCTTCGCCATTGCCGTAAGCGAAGATCACGCCGTTGGCGATCACTGGCGGTTCGGCGCGGTTCATGTCGCGCGACATCCAGGCCGGCGTCAACTGCCACTTGCCGTCCTTCTGCTCCACCTTGAAGGCCACGATGGCGCCGTACTTCACCGGGCCGTATTCCACCGGCGCGTGGAATTGCGAATGCGGTTTGCCCCAGATGGGCGTCAGCACCCAGCGGGTCCCCTTGGAATCCTCCCAGCTTGCCAGCGATCCCCAGATGCCCGCCGAGGCGAAATTGACGTCTTCATTGCACAGCAGCGGCGAGCGGTATAGCGGCGTGCGATGGTCGTCGCCGCCGATCGAATCGGTGTCCATCAGGTACAGGCGGCATTCCTTGCCCGCATCCACCATCAGTTCCTTGCCTTGATAATGGAAGATCACCGGCGTGACCTGCATGTCCAGGTCGCGCTTCACCAGCCACTCGGCATTGGTCGGCCCATAATAGTCCACAAGCTCCAGGGCTTTGGTCTTGGGGTTCTGCTGGACGCCGATGATGCCGTCTCCATAGGTGCCGTCTGCCGGGTCCCAGCGCCCGTCGCCGGTACCGGTGTACATAGTTCCGTTGTCGCTGATTGCCGGCCCGGTCCGCCCCCACATGCCGCCGCCCGCCGGTCCCCACGAGCCTACTTTATTGGTGGTGAGATCGTAGGCATACACGTCATTCGGGTTTCCGCCGCAGCCCTGAGCTGTGTGGGTATAGAGCACGTTGTGCCACAGGTTCAGCGCGTAGGGCTTGCCGTTGGGCGGCATGAATTTGGAAGGCGGCGCCACGTCCTCGCCATCGGCGGCATTCAACTGGTGCAGCATGCCGTCCCACGAGGCCACGTAGACCGTGTACTTGCCCGGAGTGGAGGTTGGCCCCACTACCGGCGTGGCCGTGATTCCACCCGGGCAGAGCACTCCGCCGCCGCGGCCGCCATTGGGCGGCGGAGTCCACGTGCTGATGAAGTGTTTCTTCCACAGGAGCTTGCCGGATTCCA
This sequence comes from Bryobacteraceae bacterium, assembly GCA_035505095.1. Taxonomy (GTDB): domain Bacteria; phylum Acidobacteriota; class Terriglobia; order Bryobacterales; family Bryobacteraceae; genus JOPF133. Next base: position 4,003 of record DATJRE010000414.1, read on the forward strand.
CATCGATGGCGTAGATGTTGTCGGAGACCCCGGCTTCAATCAGCACCTGTTTCGGTCCGGCCGGCGTATTCAAACGTCCGATAATCAGCGGCGGGAACAACGAGTGCATCTGGCGCGGCTGGTTATCCAGTTTGATCTTCCACAGCAGCCGGGTGTCTTTCACGGAGGAAGGCGAGAAGATTTTCTCATCCTTCTGCCAGGCCGTCCGCTGGGAGTTGCCCCCATCGGTAAGCCAGTCCGCCCCTCGCGCCAGAATACATCCCAGACCGATTGCCACCACGCCCAGACTCGTTCTCATCCCACGCGTCATAGTGTTCCAAAGCCGCTGCGCGGCCCCCTTCTCGTTACTTTACTCTCTTCGCGCCCCATGGGGCATTCCCGTCTAGAAAGTGAACCGCACCGACATCACCCCATGCCGCGCCGGAAGAGCCGCGCTGGTAATCGTGCCGAACGACGAATTGGTGTTCTGGCCATTCGAGAAATTCAGCGATAGCGAGGTGTTCGGATTGCTCGGATTGAAGTGGTTCAGAGCGTTGAACGCCTGGAATCGGAACTCCAGAATTTTGCCTTCCAGGATGCGGAATTGCTTGAACACGCTGAGATCCACATTCTCCACGCCGGGCCCGTAGGTCACCGTCGGCTGTTCGTTGCCGATGCCCAGCGAATTGACCGGCGGCAGCGAAAAGCTGGCCGGGTTGAAGTTGTACCAAAGCCCCGAAGGGGCCGTGGAGCCGACCGACGCCGGTGTCGATCCGGAGGGTAGCCAAAGATTTCCGGTCTCCTCGCAGCGGAACGGCAGTCCTCCGCTGGGCGTTCCGGTCCAGTAGCCGATGGGTGCGCCGTTGGCACTGCAACTGATCGACATGGGCGTGCCGAAGTAGTACGTCAGAATCCCTTCCACGTTCCAGCCGTCGGCCACAATCTCGGTGAACTTGTTCTTCCACAGCGAAGATCCATTGGGAATCGCATACCCGAAATTGATGTTGCCGGCAAACGGCCGGGTTCCGCTGGCGATGTTCTCCAGCAATTTATCGGCGGTGAACTGATCGCGCGAATAGACCAGCGTTTTCGAGTAAGTGAAATTGCTGCCGAAGTGGAAATTCCGTCCCACGCGCTTATTGAACTGAGCCTGCAAGGCCTCGTAGTGCGATTCCCCGTTCGAGGTATACATCTGAATTTGCCCCCAGCCGGGATAAGGCGAGGCCAGCGCGCGAATCAGGTTGGTCGAATAAAAGCCACCCGTGCCCCCGTTCGCGCTGGTCGGGTCCAGAAATTTGCTGACCGGTCCGGGCTGCCCGTTGTTGGCGGTGGGCGTCCAGTCTGTCAATGGCGGGACCGCGTTCAGGTCGATGGATCCCTGGTTGAACTGGTGATGCCCGATGTTGCCGACGTAGGAAACATCCCCCACGAAGCCGGCGCCGAAGTCGTGCTGGATGCCGATGCTCCAGTCCAGAGTCTGCGGCGGCGGATACTTCAACGGTCCGCCAATCGTAGTTTGCGGCGTGAAGACCAGCGGAGCATCGGCGATGCCCGCGATGGTGGTGTTCAAAACGATAGGAGCCAGGAAATGCGGCGGAGTGGCCAGCGGACCGATGCCGGCGCCGGTGGCGCCCAGCGTATCGACGCCGAATGCACGCCCGTAGAAGATTCCGAAGCCGCCGCGTAAGGCAGTCTTGCCGTCTCCGAATACGTCATACGCGAATCCCACTCGCGGAGCGAATTGTAGCGGAGGCGTCTGGAAATAAGGCGCCGTCCCCGACTGCTGTTGGACGATTCCGGAGAACGGCGTGCCGGAGTAACTGTTGGGGTCGAACGTGCCTTGCCGGGAATACGGGAAAGTTGCGCCGGTAACCGGGTTGATCGATTCCTTGTCGGCGGTCGGGCAACTGGCCGTGGAAGCCACCGCCACCGAGCAATACGGGAACAGAAGCTGCCCCTGCTGGCTGGCGCTGTAACTGGAGCCGACGAATACGCCCTGCGTCTTGCCGGGGGCCTCATACAGCGCGCCGAGTCTCGAAAACCGCATGCCCAAGTCCAGCGTCAGCCGCCGGTTCAGCTTCCAGTTGTCCTGCACAAAGAATTCGTTCTGCTTGTAGCGGGCGCGGTTTTGCTGCTTCAGGTTGTCCTGCCCGTACCCGTACATGCTTCCGATCAAGGCATTCGAAAACGGGTCGCCCGAATCCACCGGGTTACCCAGGTCGGAACCGAAGTAATAGGTTCCGGCGGTGTTGTAGACGGAATACACGCTCACATTGCGGGCATCGTGTTCGAAGTAATACCCGGCTTTGAAGGTGTGGCTGCCCTTTACCCAGGTAATGTTGTCCGTAACCGTCGCCAGGTTATCCGTGCCGTCGAACGGCCACCGGCTGTCGAAGCCGAAGGAAGGGAGATTGGGAATGCCAGTAGGCGCCGATTGCGCGGTGAAGCCCGAAGGCAGGCCAAAATTGATGTTCGGCAGAAGGTTCAGGGTATTCACCGAACTGGGGAAAATGCTGGGTAGCGTGTAGGTGGTGCCATTCACCGTCAGCGGGAGCAGGCTGGCGTTGTAAGCAGTCTGGTTAGTGGGCTTGTTCTGCTGGTGGGCGCGGTTTTGTCCGGCGGTAACTTCATTGATCAGATTTGAGCTGAACGTGTGGACATAAGTGGCCGCGATACCCACCGACGGGATGAAATAGCTGTGCGGGAACTGCCCCCAGCCATCCCCCGCCGCTCCCAGGATTGCGCCGAAACCCGACTGCGCCTGGTAATCCTTCAATCCGCGCACGAACATCGTGTCTTTGGACGAGATGTTGTAATCACCGCGCAGGATAATGTCTCTGCGCGGATCCGTGTTGCTCAGGGTGTCGGTAAAATTGTACTGCCGCTGCCCGGTTGGGTCCACCGTATTCGGAAGCGGAAACAGGTTCAGCATGGCTTGGCCGATAGGACTGATGCGGTTGGCCGGGATGATGTTTCCGGGAAAGCAGCCTGCCGCGCTGGTGGACGAACAGGTCTGCCCGCTGAGCGGGTCGCGGATCAGAATCGGCGAGCCGTTGGGGTTCACGCTCTGCGAGAAGTTCCCCTCCCGCTCCAGCGCCGTGGGCATGGTGTACTTGTTCAGCGCCGTGCTCTGGGTATTCCATAACTGGTCCCACGAGAAGAAAAAGAACAGCTTGGTGCGGCTGCGGTTGAAGCGGGTGAAGGGCGCCAGCATGGGGCCTCCGATGGTGCCGCCCGGATTCTCGTAACGGTACCTCGGCTTGGCCACACCAAGCTGGTTATTGAAGTATTCGTTGGCGTTGAACTCCTCGTTGCGGTAGTAATAATAAGCGCTGCCGTGGAATTGCGCCGTGCCGTTCTTGATGGTGACGTTGAACTGTCCGCCGTTGCGCGCGCCATATTCCGCCGAGTAGTTGCCGGTCAGCAGTTTTACTTCGCCAATGGCATCCACACTCGGAGTCTGGTAAGTGCTCAGGCTGGGAGCACCGCTATCCTGCGCCGCCATGCCGTCAAAGGTGACCAGCACCTGCCCGATCTGGCCGCCGTTGACTACCGCGGAATTGCCGTTCCAGCCGCGCTGATCGTAAGTGCCCATGTCGATTACCCCGGGCAGGTCCTTAATAATGCCCTCCCAGTTCCGGCCGCGGATGGGCGTCTGTTGAATCTGTACCAGGTTGACGTCGGTGGCGTGGTCCGAAGTGTCGGTGGACACACGCGCTGCCTGGGCCTGCACCTCCACGGACGTCGTCACCTCGCCCACCTCCAGACGGATCGTGTGCAAGTCCACTTTTTCCAGCGTCCCCACCGTGATTCCGCTCTGCACGTAGGTCTTGAAACCGGGATGCGTGGCGCGCAGATCGTAGTCGCCCGGCACCAGGTCCGGGAACGTGAATGTGCCGTTTTGGGCGGTGGCGAATTCGCGCACCTGTTTAGTGATTCGATTCGTCAACTGAACGACGGCGCCCACTACCACAGCGTCGCCGGCATCTACCACGGTTCCGGTGACCGATCCGGTCACGGTTTGAGAGTTGGCCGCCGGCGTCATGGCCAGCAGGCAGGAAACAAGTGCAACGGAAATGCGAGACAGATTCATGGAACGCCTCCAGTGTCGGAGCCCTGAAAGGTTTCGGAAAATGCCGGGTAAGTCCTAGGTTGCCAGTAAGAAGAATAACTTGTCTATCGATGGGCGGAAGTATGATGATCCTGGCCGGGAGGTTTCGGGAATCCGGGTCAGCCGGCGGAGTACTCATCCGGGATGTCCCGGCCAGGGCCGGTATCCCTATAGAGTTCCTCGTCGCAGGCCACTGCGACATCATGGTCGCGGTCATATGCCCCCTCTTGAAACGTATCAATCCAGCGCAGTGGCATCAGAATATATCCGCCGCGCCTCGCTTGTCAAGAGAAAACTGAAAAATCTGTTCACGCGCTTGACACGCAATTGAAGTAATAGGTACGCTACAAGTGCTTATTCGACTTCAGCGCTGTAGCGGTCCTCCTGAAGCCGGACGTGGAATCCACAGAAGGAGAGGGCTTATATGACTCCTCAGGCAGCGGCAACCGCGGCACATTTAACCGGTACTCTTTCGAAATCGACCTCCAGGGCCGGCTTGATTCGCGAAGCTCTGGCCGAAGGCGAGGGCGCCGTCCGCCTCGCGCCGTGCTGGGTGCCCCGGTCCTTTCTCATGCCCGGCGGGCGGTTGAAACTCGACCCGCGCGACCTCTACATCCTCGGCGGACACCGCGGCGGCATCGACGAGCGCTGGTTCTCCTCCACCACCAAGGCCGCCAACGGACCGCTCACCGCGCCCGATGAAGGTCTCAGTTACATCGAGTTTCACGGCCAAAAAATTCTGCTCCGCGAAGCCATCGAGACCGCCGGCGACCTCTTCCTGGGCAAGGCCGTGATGGCCCGCGAAGGCGGCTGGAACCTGCTTTGCAAATTCTTCGACAACCTCGGCCCCATTCCGCACCACCTCCACCAGACCAGCGAATTCGCCGCCCGCGTGGGCCAAAAGGGCAAGCCGGAAGCCTATTACTTTCCGCCGCAATACAATTTCAAGGACAACAACTTCCCCTACACCTTCATGGGCCTGGAGCCGGGCACCACGCGCGGCGACGTGCGCCGCTGCCTGGAGCGCTGGAACGAGGGCGACAATGGGATTCTCTACCACTCCCGCGCCTACAAGCTCAAACCGGGCAGCGGCTGGCAGGTCGATCCCGGCATCCTGCACGCTCCCGGCTCGCTCGTGACGTACGAGCCCCAGGTCAATTCCGATGTGTTCGCCATGTACCAGTCGTTGGTGGAAGGCCGCACGGTGCCCTGGGACCTGATGGTGAAGGACGTCCCGCCCGAGCACCACCACGATCTCGACTACCTCCTCGACATGCTCGATTGGGAAGCCAACACCGATCCCGAATTCGCCAAACACCGCTACTTCGAGCCGCGCCCGGTGGCCCCCGTGGATGAAATGAACGACGCCGGCTACGCCGAAAACTGGGTCGTTTTCTCGACCCCGCACTACTCGGCCAAGGAACTCACCGTGTTCCCGCGCCGCAGCGTCACCATTAAGGACGCCGCCGCCTATGGCACCATCCTGGTGCAGGGCTACGGAACTTTCGGCAAACATGAGGTCGAGACCCCCACCCTGATCCGCTACGGCCAGATGACCAAAGACGAGCTGTTCGTCTCAGCCGATGCCGCCGCCGGTGGGATCACCATCGTCAACCGCAGCGATGCCGAAAACCTGGTGTTCCTGAAGCACTTCGGCCCCGGCAACCCAGAGGCGCCGGCCAGTAAGTAGCTGGCGCGCCTCCCGCGGGTGAGGCCCATGCCCCGGCCCGAAGCATCACATTGTTAGACTGGTAACAGATGCTCCAACCTCTGGTAGGAATGGACCTGGACGAGTTGCGCGAGGCCATCGGGCCTGCCGAGCCACCGTACCGCGTCCGCCAGCTTTACGAGGGCATCTACGGGCGCCAGGCGGCAGACCTGGTGCAGATATCCAATCTTCCGGCGGGGCTGCGGGCCGATCTGTCGGCGCGGCACTCGGTCGGGCTGCCGGAGGTCGATCGGGTCTACCGCTCGACGGATGGCACCCTCCGCTACCTGCTGCGCCTGGACGACGGGCGAACGGTGGAAACCGTCCTCATGCCCGAAGGCGACCGCGACACCATCTGCATCTCCAGCCAGGTGGGCTGCCCGGTGGATTGCAAATTCTGCATGACCGCCCTGCTGGGCCTGGAGCGCAGCCTCACCGCCGGCGAGATCGTCGGCCAGGTGCTCCTGGTGACCCGCGAAAACGGGTTGCGCCACCGTGCCCCGGGCGCCGCGCCCTCGGGGACCGGCCGCCTGAACATCGTCATGATGGGCCAGGGCGAGCCGCTGCTCAACCTGGCCAACGTGGTCAAGGCTACCCGCATCCTGCTGGACCCGGCCGGCTTTGGTCTTTCGCCGCGGCGGATCACTATTTCCACCGCCGGCATCATTCCGAAAATCGACGAGCTGGGCCGCGAACCGGTACGCCCCAAGCTGGCCATCTCACTCAACGCTTCCACTGAGGAAATGCGCCAGGAATTGATGCCCATCACCCGCAAATATCACCTCAAAGACCTGCTCGAGGCGTGCCGCCGCTATCCGCTGCGGCCGTGGGAGAAACTGACCTTCGAATACGTGCTCCTGGGCGGCGTGAACGACAGCGACGCCGACGCGCGCCGGGTGGCCAAACTGCTGGCGCACCTGAACGCCAAGGTCAACCTGATCGCCCTGAACCCAGGGCCGGAAATTCCGTACCGCACACCGGCCGAAGAGCGCGTCGCCGGCTTCCAGGCAATCGTCCGCCGGTCGATGCCGTGTTTCGTGCGCAAGCCCCGCGGGCTGGATATTTATGCCGCCTGCGGCCAGTTGAAGCGCAGCGTGGCATGAGCACCTGGACGCGCCGCAGTGTGTTGGCGGCACTGGCCGCGAGCGGGCCCCTGGGCCGATCGCAGGCACCCCTCTCCGCCGCCACTCCCCTCACCCTGCCCGCCATGCTCAACGATTTCCACCAGATCTGGATTCCGGCGCGCATCAACGGATCGCCGGTCCTTTGGTGCGAACTGGATTCGGGCGGCGGCGGGGCCCTGTATTTCATTGATGCCGAAAAGGCCGTCGCCATCGGAGTCCACGCCGAACGCCTCGGCCAAAGCGCGGGTGTCGCCCAGGGACGGCCGGCGGTGGATGGGCGCGTCCAGGTCACCGTGGAGTTTCCAGGCCTTCGGCTGGAACGCCAGGAGTTGGTCATCAAGCCCACACCGCTCGGCAAGGACGGGATCGTGGCGCTCGCCAACTTCCGCCCGTGGGTGATCGAGATGGACTACCAGACTCCCGCCGTTCGCCTGCACGACTCAGCCAGTTTCCGCTACGACGGGCCGGGGCAGGCGATTCCGCTCTCCATCGAGCAGACCAACCTGCTGGCCGAGGCCCGCCTCGTTTTGGATGATGGAGACGAAATCCGCGGGCGCTTCGTGGTGGACACCGGAGCGGCCGGCAGCATCGTGTACCTTTCCAGCAGCTTCGCTGAACGAACCCGCCTGGCGGCACGCAATTTGCGATGGGTTCCGGACAGCATGGGTCTTACCGCGGCGCGGATTGCCCGCTTCGCCGTGGGACCTTACGACGTTCCTCAGGCGGTGATCCGCCGGTTCGGATCGCGCGGCTTCGGTGGCGCCGTGGAACCGGATGGCATGATCGGAGTGGAATTCCTGCGCCGCTTTCGCCTGTTCTTCGATTACGGCCGCGAGCGGCTCATCCTGGAGCCGACCGCCGCCTGCCAGGAACCTTCCCGGTTCGATGCCAGCGGCCTGCGGGTGTATGAGGAAGCGCCCGGGAAGCGCGGACTCAAAATCTTTCTGGTGGTGCCCGGCACTCCGGCGGCGGAAGCGGGCGTCAGGGAGGGCGACGTGCTGCTGGCGGTGGACCACACACCGGTCGATTTGATCTCGGCAGGACGGGTGGCCGACCTGTTGATGGATGACGGGGCCGGGCGGACGCTGCTCATCGAGCGCGGCGACCAGGTGCTGACCATCAGCCTGAAGTTGCGGCGCTTGCTGTAGGCGGCCCGTGACGGGTATTTCCCTGATGCCATGGGTGGCCCTGCGCACGCCAAAAGCTGTGTAATTCCAGCCCGCAACCTGCTATGTTGGAGTTAGTGCTGAATCTCGCACAACCAGTCCGGGGGCATCCCGGTCGTAAGTCGTATATCACTGTGGCATTTCAAAGAATCGGTCCCCTGTTTCTGGCGGCGTTGCTGGTTTGCTGCGGCCGTCCTGCTGCTCAGGTCACAACGGCGGTCACTCATCCGGATCCTTTTTCCGACCCTGTCCCCCATTCGCGCGAGGCCGATGACGCAGGGCGCTTCCTGGCTGGCATGCCAGGCAAGCCGGGTAGCGCATTCGCCGCGCTTGAAGAAGAGGACGCCTGGAAGGTACATCGGCGCGAACTCGACCACGCCTGGAAGAGCATGGAAGACAGCATGCTGCCGGGCATGCGCGCGTTCCAGGCGCACGAGCTGAGCGATCGGCCCACCGAACGGGCGGTGGCCTTTTACCCCTTCAGCGGTCCGGACGCGCTGGTGCTGACGGTCCTGTTTCCGCGCAACCCGGTCTACGTGATGGTGGCGCTGGAGCCGGCCGGAACGCTTCCCACTCCGGCCACCTTTGCCAAGAAGGACCTCACGCGCGTGCTCGGCGAGGTGCGCGAGTCGGTGGCCTCGGAGTTACACCGCAGCTTTTTCATCACAAGGCAAATGGACAGCCAGTTTCGCGGCCAGGTCAACGATGGCCTGTTTCCGCCCATCCTGCATCTGCTGGTGCGCACCAACCACACCATCCTGGGGTATCGCAGCGTGCGGTTGGACGAAAGGGGCGATGTGGTGGACCGGCCGGAATCGTGGCATTCGCCGGGCAGGATCGCCAACCGCGGCGTGGAGATCGAATTCCAGTCCGATGCCGATGGCAGCGTGCACAAGCTGTTTTACTTTTCCGTCAACCTGGCCGACGACCACTTAAAGGAAGACCCGCAGTTCCTCGCGTTCGTGGCGAAGCTGAAAGGCATGACCACCTATTTCAAGGCCACTTCCTACATGACCCACAAGCCGGAATTCTCCATGATTCGCGATTCCGTGCTGGCGAACAGTGCGGCGGTGTTACAGGACGATTCGGGCATCCCCTATAAGTACTTCGCCAAGGCTTGGCAGGTGCAGTTATTCGGAAGTTATTCGCGGCCCTATGGCAGCTTCCGCTGGCTGGAACAGCCGGACCTGCGCAAAGCTTACGAAACTACCGGCCCGAAGCCGCTGAATTTCAAAATCGGCTACGGTTTCTCCAAGGCGCCATCCAACCTGTTGCTGGCGCGGAAGGCCGAGTAAGGCCCCTGCGCGCGGCGGCTCTCGCCGGCCGTTCTATTTACCATTGGGTAGTGGCGCCGATATCGATCGGTTCCCGCCGCGCCCGGACACCGTGCTCCTTACGAGCTCCCAATCAGGATGCCGGTGAGAAACACCAGCGCGCCCCCCAGGCCCACCTGCAAAGCTGCCGAGAGCGGCGGCGTATCCATGTAGCGGTGGCGGATCCAGGAAATCGTCCCCAACTCGATGATCACCACCACAATGGCGGCAATCATGGCGGCATGGAATTCGGGGATTAGAAACGGTAGCGTGTGGCCGATGCCACCCAGTGCCGTCATGGCGCCCTCGATGAGGCCGCGCGCCCAGGGGTGGCCGCGTCCGGTCAGGCTGCCATCGTCGGAAAGCGCCTCGGCAAAGCCCATGCTGATGCCTGCTCCCAACGACGCCGCCAGCCCCACCAGGAACGCGTCCAGGCTTTTGTGCGTGGCGAAAGCCGCGGCAAAAACCGGCGCCAGCGTGGAAACCGAGCCATCCATCAGGCCGGCCAGACCCGGCTGCACGATTTGCAGAACGAATAGCCGCCGGCGCGCTTCATCCTCGTCGCGCTTGGCCTCGGGCGCCAGCTTCTCTTCCTGCAGCTCACCGGCGCGGTGTTCGTGGGTCCGCTCGGCGTTGGCCAGATCGTCCAGCAACTGGCGGACGTGCAGATCCCGCGAGCGGGCCGAGGCGCGTTCGTAGAACCGCCGCGTCTCGGCCTCCATAATGCCGGCCTGCTTGCGCACGGTGTCCAGGCCAAGCGGCCGGACCAGCCAGACCGGCTTGCGCTGCACAAAGCCTCGCACGTCCTGGCGGCGGATTAGCGGGATGTGGTCGCCGAAGCGTGCGTGAAACAGCTCCATCAGCCGGCGGCGGTGCCCGGACTCCTCGTCCCGCATGCCTTCGAAAATGGCGGCCGAGGCGGGGTAGTTTTCGCGCAGCCCGTCGATAAAATCGGCGTAAACGCGCTCGTCTTCCTCCTCCAAAGAGATGGCCAGGGCGAGGATTTCCCGCTCGGTGAGGCTGTCGAATGTCCGCATATTCCGACTGGTACCACATTTTCCGCCGCCGCAAGGCGCCGAAGTACCAGCAGCGGGAGCATCCGGACATCAGTCCGGCCGAATCCTGGCGGCCGCGCGCGCCGCGGGCCCTCTCAGCGCGCCGCCACCGGAGCCGGCATGGTCCCCCTGGTAAACCGCGGGATCATCTGGTCCAGATTGGCCACATACCAGACCGAGGCGGCGATCACCGTGGCGCCGGTCTTTACGTCCGCCGGGATGATGCGCTCATAGGTGTCCAGGTTGGTGTGGTGGGTCTCGGTACCGTATTCGATGGGGTCCTGCTGGAACCCGACACCGGGCAGGCCGGCATTGTTGAACGAGGTGCTGTCCGTCCCTCCCGTGGCGCGGCTGGAAGTCGGGTTGGCGCCCATCACCCCCAGGTCGGCAAACGGATCGAGCGCGCTGCGCATGATGGCGGCGGCCGCAGCCGGTCCGAAAACGCTGGCGCCGCGCGGCCGGCCGGTACCGCTGTCGATATTGAAGTAGCAATCCAGCCTGGCAAATTCGGGCTTGGGATTCTCGAAGGTGCCAAAGTGCTGCTTGACGTAGGCCAGGGATCCCAGCAGGCCTTCCTCTTCGCCGGACCACAGCGCCACCCGGATGGTGCGCCGCGGCTTCAGCCCCAGCGCCTGAATAATGCGCGCCGCCTCCATCATCATCGACGATCCGATGCCGTTGTCGGTCGCCCCCGTGGCTGAGTGCCAGGAATCCAGGTGCCCGCCCAGCATCACAATCTCGTCGGCCTTGTCCGTGCCCGGAATCTCGCCGGATACGTTGTAGGTGGTCTTGCCCTCGGGATAAAGCGTATTTTGGATGTTGAATTCCAGTTTGACGTCGTCGCCATCCGCCAGCAGCCGCTCGATGCGGCCGTAATCTTCATTGCGGGCGATCACCGTGGGGATGGTTCTGCTCGGATCGTAGGCGTTGTGCTGCTGGGCCACGATCAGGCCGTGGTCGCGGGCGGCATCGTTCATGCGGACCAGCGCGCCGTTGGCGATCAGCCAGGCGTCCACCATGTCGCGCAGTTCCGTGGTGGTGACGCGGCTTGGGTCGGTGTTGCCCCGCCCGCCGGCGCCGAATCCTCCGCGGCGTCCGCCATTGGGGTTGTTTGGGTCGTACTGCGCCCGCACCTGGTCGTCCGGCAGGCGCCGCGCCTCGGGCTCGAAATTCATGGGAATAACGGCGGCCTTGCTGAGCATGACCACTTTCCCGCGGATCTTATCCTTATTGGCATCCAGCCAGGCGGACAACTCAGCCCTGGTGGGCGGCAGGAACTGCGGGCCGCCCCGGCCGCCCAGTCCTCCCCGGCCGCCTCGTCCGCCCGCAGCTTCGTTTGCCGGGACGGGCGGCCCCTGCGGCAGCACCAACTCGATAGCCGACCCGGTGACCGTGCCCTTGGTGGAGGGGGTCCATGCCAGCACCTCGAATTTCAGGTTCGCCTTAACCGGAGAGACGATGAACCCCGACGCCCGATCGTTCAGCCAGCCGGGGTGTCCAAATTCCCAGGCCTCCAGGTGGGCGTTCTGGAAACCCCAGTCAGTGAGCTGTTTAGCCACCCACCGGGCGGCGGCCTCCAGGTTCGGAGTACCGGTCATGCGCGGGCCGTAGCGGTCCGTCAACATGTGCAGGGTGTGCATGATCTGGGAGTGTTCGGCTTCCTCGTGGCGGATCCGGGCATTCACGTCGCTGTTGGGAGCCGGCTGGGCGGACAGCACGCCGGCCAAAGCTAGGGCGAGCAGCAGCTTCTTCATATCTGGACAGGATACGATAACTTCGCCAGGGCCTGCGCGGGAGGGAAAACCGGGCAACCGGGCCGTTGGACCGGGTGGCCGGACCGGGTGGCCGGGTCAGATGCTGGATTCAGGCCCTATCGTCCGTTAGTAATGGTTTGTAAACAAATCGGACCCTTTAATACTTTTTTGAAAACCCCGGACTGTTGATGTAACCAACACCCTGTGTGCACCGCCTAATCCAATGTAAGCCGACAGAGCAGGATCGAGCCCGCGGGAACCCTGACAACCCTCCAAGCTGGCGCGATTCGTTGGCAAGACTTTAGGAGAAACCGAAGATGAAGAACCTCTTTCTGGCGGGAGTGTTGTCTCTCGCAAGCCTCATGATCGTTAGTGCGAAATCCTACGATATCGTTCTTTCCGCCCCGACCAAAGTTGGCGCTGTTCAGTTGAAAGCCGGCCAATATACGTTGAAGGTGAAAGGGACCAACGCAGTCTTTACCAGCGTCGATACCGACAAGTCCTATACCACCCCGGTTAAGATCGAAAACGGCGATACCAAGTTCGACTCGACCAAAATCCAGTCCGCAAAGCAGGGCGACACCGATCAGATCCAGGAAATCGATTTGGGCGGTTCCAAGACCAAGCTCGGCTTCTAACCCTAGGCAAACCATCAGCCTTACGTCATCAATGGGTTCCCGGGGCGGGTTTCGGCCCGCCCTGTTGTTCCTTTCCATCCGCCGGTTGTGCCAGCGAGTACAATGGCTGCATGCGGATTCTGTTTCCTCTTCTATGGGCCGCCGCCGTGTGCGCCCAGCAACCCTCTCCTGCCACTCCCCCAGTCATTCCCCCGCCCCTGCGCACCGCCGCTCAGCTCATCAACGATTTCGGCAATACCGCGCGCTACGCCGCCGATAACCGCAAGGTCGAAGCGTCCGAAAACGACGGCAATCGCGTGGTCTTCATGGGGGATTCCATTACCGATATGTGGGGCCGTGGCAACAACGGCAGCGTGTTCTTTCCCGGAAAGCCGTACGTGAACCGTGGCATCAGCGGCCAAACCACCGCCCAGATGCTGCTGCGCTTCTATCCGGACGTGATCGCCCTGAAGCCCAAAGCGGTGGTGATTCTGGCCGGCACCAACGATATCGGCGGCAATCTCGGGCCGGTTTCCATGGAATCCATCGAGCAGAACCTGGCGGCCATGTCCGATCTCGCCCGCGCCAACAATATTAAGGTGGTGCTGGCGTCGCTGACGCCGGTATGCGACTATCACCGCCCGCAAACCGCCACCCGTCCGCCGGAGAAGATCCTCGAACTCAACCGCTGGATCAAGGCCTACGTTGCCGCCCACCACCTGGTGTACCTGGATTACTACTCCTCCACCGTCGACGACAAGGGATTTTTCAAAGCCGAGATCACCAACGACGGCCTGCATCCCAACGCGGCCGGATTCGAAATCATGGGGCCGCTGGCCGAAAAAGCCATCGCTGAGGCTCTCGGCATGCAGGTTTCGGTTCACTAGAGGTTAGCCATGCAGACTCGCAACAACGGACGGCGCGGCTTCCTGGAAGGCATGCTGGCGGCCGGTGGAATGGCGGCGGCCGCTCCCCTCCAGGCGCAGCAGCGGGCATCCGGCGGCGCCGGCAGTTACCTGCCAGACTATGCCCGCGCGCAGAATTACCGCTCGCTCAAGCAATCGAGCTACGACCGCACCGGCGGCAATCGCGATTCCTGGCAGATTCCACCAGGCGGAGTCCATGAGGTCTTCAACGCCCAGGGCCCCGGCGTGATCAGCCACGTCTGGTTTACCATCGCGGCGCGCTCGGGCGACCACCTCAAAGAACTGGTGTTGCGCGCCTACTGGGACGGCAACCCCAAGCCCAGCGTGGAAGCTCCCATCGGCGATTTCTTCGGCCTCAACCTGAACTCCTACGCCATTTACACCTCGGAGTACCTGGCCTGCTCTCCGGGCAAGTCGCTCAACTGCTACTTCGCCATGCCGTACCGCAGTTCGGCCCGGCTCACCGTTACCAATGAAGGCCGGCAGGAAGTCGGTTCCTTCTATTCCAACATCGACTACATGACCGTTCCGGCTCTGCCGGAGGATGCGCTCTATTTCCACGCCCAGTACCGCCAGGCGCAGCCCTGCGTGCCGGCCACCTTCAGCGGGCCCAAACTCAACCTGGACGGCAAGCAGAATTACGTTTTCGCCGAGACCCGCGGCCGCGGCCACCTGATGGGCGTCACCTTGGGCGTGCTCGAAAACGCCAACGGCTGGTGGGGCGAGGGCGACGAAATGATCTTCGTGGACGACGAACGGATGCCGGTGATCAACGGTACCGGCTCCGAAGACTATTTCCTGGGAAGTTGGGATTTTGGGGGACGCGACGGCGCCCAACCGTTCGGCCACCCCATGTATGGCGCCCCGCTCATCGTCAACGCCGAACGCACCGGAGGGCGATACTGCTGCTACCGCTGGCACGGCGACAATCCCGTCACCTTCGAGCGCTATCTGAAGTACACCATCGAGCACGGCCATGCCAACGACCGCGGCGACAACTTCTTCTCGGTGGCGTATTGGTATCAGACCACACCCTACACCGATTTTCCGGCGTTGCCGCCGGTCGAGACGCGCATCCCGCAGGTGCGGACGGCTTAACCGGCGTTAATTCCGGTGCAATGGCTTGCGCGCCGCCGTGCTGCCCGAATGAATCAGTTGCTCCAGCGTGGATTCGGCGATGCTCAGCGACACGTTCAGGGTGGTACCGGTGGCGCTCACCTGTAAGGACTGCGCCACTGCGGCCACGGCCGGCTCCTTGGACGCCTGTAACTGCGCCAGCGACACCAGCAGTTTCAGCGCATTCACCATCGATTGGGCGTCCTGCGCGTTATCGGCCTGGGCCTGCGCCGTAATCACATCGTTGGTGCCGAACTTGATCCCGCCCGCCGCCGATTGGATGGCCTGAAATACGCCTTGTCCATTGAGCCCCGGAACTGCGGCCGCCGGTGTCTTGGCCGTGCCCGCAACGTTTTTGTGAAAGGTCGAGAGCGGCACCGTTGAAATTGCCCAGGCGTCCTCGGACCCGCTCCATTGCTGGATCTGGACCATCAGCGCCGCCGGTAAAACGGACGGGGAAGCCACGCGATCGAGCGCCGCTTTCACATCCGCCAGATCGCCCGCCACCGCGATGCTGGCGTTGGGGAAGGCCAGTCCGAACTCCTTGTTGGGACCCTCGATAATGGTCACGCCGTCATAGGTTTCCAGCACGGCCTTATCCTGTGTGGCGGCCGCGGCGAATTTCGCCGGATCGAACGTCCCCAGGGCCAGCACCAGTCCAGTCTTCGACGTGCCATTGGAGGCCGCCAGCGTCTCGCTGACGTCCTGGGTGGGATCGAACCCCGTGGCCGCGATCAGTTTCTGCAACCCCGTGGAGTCCTGCGACTGGATCTGCTGCAGTACGTACTGGCCGAATTGCGAGGTCTTGGCCTGTGCCACGTTGGCCCCCGCCACGACCACGGCGTCGGGCATCACCAGGTTCAGAAGTTGGGAATCTGCGGCTTGCGCAGGCAGGACCGCGGCAAACGCCGTGGCCAGGGAAGCGGCGGTAAGGGTTCGTGCGTTCATACCATTCCTGACGAGAAGTCCTATTTATTATTAGCGCCATCACCGGCGGGTCGCAGCAGGCCATTCAGACCTGGCGGGCGGTGCGGTTCCCCGTTCTGTGTCCGTTTACCGCTTCTTGGCACGCGCGGCTCGGAACTGCGGCCCGGAGCCGCCACCCGCGAACGCCTGGCTGCGGCACGACACCAGCATCGAATCCGAGCCGCGGCGGGGGAAGCCGCGGAATAATCTAACACGCGCAAGCTAAAGCGCGCGCCACCGCTGCAAAGCCCTGCGCCTTCAACGGTAGGGCATGCGTTAGCGTTCCTCAGCCTGCCCTGTTTCGATTTCTTCACGTCTTCTGCGGGGTCTCTTTACCAACCTCTTGGCCGCGGCGCGACATTAGTGCCCCACCGGGATCTGGTCCACGATTTCGATCCCGAAACCCTCCAGCGCTACAATCTTGCGCGGGTGGTTGGTCAGCAGCCGGATGGTGTGCAGCCCCAGATCGGAGAGAATCTGTGCGCCGATCCCGTGCTCGTGCTGCAACTGGCGCTGGCCATCGGCCCCCGTGTAATGCATGAACTCGCGGCCGTGG
>DATJRE010000415.1:0-26256 GCA_035505095.1 Bryobacteraceae bacterium
CGATGGAGGAGCCGATACCCGCGCCATCGATGAGGATGCCGCGCGCGGCGGCGCCCTGGGCCACCAGTTGGGCCACCCTGAGGGCCAGGTCGGGGTAATCGGCGGGTTTTTCTTCGTAGACGCCTACGTCGCGAATCTCCAGGCCCAGGCTCTGGAGCAACGGCTTGAGGGCCTCTTTGAGGGCGAAGCCGCCGTGATCAGCGCCCAGGGCCACCGTGCGCTCAGGCGGCGCCAGGGCGGAGATCTGGTCTTCAGGCAATTCCACGATGCGTACGCCGCGGCTGGCCGCCAGTTCGCGCGCCGAAGCGGTGACGATTGCGCCGATGGGCACGCGCAACTCGCCGGCCGCGGGAATATCCTGTGCAGTAACCACCCGTTTCATATTGGTGACGCGGCGCCGGACGCCCGGACACATCCAAAGCCGCTGTACAATTCGTAAGGACCATTGTAATGAAACGACACCTCCGGCCGCTGGCCATTCTGCTGCCTGCGCTGGCGTTTGCCCACCCCATGGGCAACTTCAGCGTGAGCCATTACAGCCGCATCGAGGTGGCGCGGGACGGCGCCCGGATCCGCTATGTGCTGGACCTGGCCGAGATCCCCACCTTCCAGCTTCTGCAGCAGTGGCAACTGGATGCCTCCAGTCCGCAGGAGCAACTGGAGCGCCACGCTGCGGAGCAGGCGCGCCAGTGGGCGGGCAATCTGCAAATCGAGCTGGACGGGCGGGCGGTGAAGCCGCAATTCGAGCGCGCCAGCATGGTAATGGCCAAGGGCGCGGGTGGCATGGCCATCCTGCGGGTGACGGCGGAGCTGCGGGTGGCGGGCGGGCCGGGAAGCCTGCGCTACCAGGATGGCAACTTTCCGGACCGCGCCGGATGGAAGGAAATTGTAATCGTGGCGGGGCCGGGTACGGCGATTGACCGGGCCGTTCCGGCGGGCACCGACCGCAGCCGGGAGCTGACCGAGTATCCGCAGGATCCGCTGCTGGCGCCGCCGCAGGATCTCACAGCCGCGGTTGCTTGGCACTCCACGGCGCCGGTTCCCACCGCGACGGCTGCGCCGCCTGCCATGCCGGCAGCGCCGAGCGAAATTCCACGGGCCGCCGGGGCGGCGCAGCCGGGCCAATCCGCGCCCGGCATGGTGGTGCGGGGCGATTACCTGTCGCGGCTGCTGCACGAGGGCGATATCGGCTGGGGAATGATGGTGCTGGGGATGGTGGTGGCGTTCGGGTTGGGAGCCATTCACGCGCTCTCGCCGGGCCATGGCAAGACCATTGTGGCGGCCTACCTGGTGGGCGCCCGCGGAACGGCCAAACACGCCATCTTTCTGGGCGGCATGGTGACGTTCACCCACACCATCAGCGTGTTTTTCCTGGGCCTGGTGACGCTGTTTCTTTCGCGCTACGTGCTGCCGGAGAAGATCTATCCAGTGCTGGGGGCGATCTCAGGCGCGTCGATTGTGTGGATCGGCGGCATGCTGCTATATAAGCGAATCCGCGTGGCGTTCGGCGGCAGCGGCGTGCACCATGACCACAGGGATGACCACGGGCACGACCACTCCCACCCGCACACGCACGAGCACGGCGGCCTGGTGCACGACCACGGCGACGGCCACGTGCACAGCCACATTCCCGAGGGCGACATCACTATGGGCAGCCTGATCGCCCTGGGCGCGAGCGGTGGGCTGGTCCCCTGTCCTTCCGCCCTGGTGCTGCTGCTGAGTTCGGTGGCGTTGGGCCGCGTTGGCCTGGGGCTGACCCTGCTGCTGGCTTTCAGCACCGGGCTGGCGGTGGTGCTGAGCGGGATCGGCCTGGTGGTGCTGTATGCCAAAAATCTGCTGCCCGACGGCCAGAATACAGCCCGCAACGCGGTGTTCCGCTACGTGCCGGTGGCCTCGGCGGCGGTGATCGTGTGTGCCGGAATCCTCATGACTGGCGTAGCGCTGGGAGTGATCCGGCCGTTTCCGGGGGTGTAGGCGGGCGGCGGGCGGCACGCTTTTGAGGGATTCGGAGGATTCCCCGCCACCGGCCCGCAAAAATTCTAAAATTGCATATGCCTTCCGTTACCCGCCGCGCCGCCATTACGGCCGCGGCAACCGCCCTTACCGCGCCGTTCTTCAACCGCCATCGCTACGCGCTGTTCGCCCAATCCCCGCAGGAATACTCCGAGCGGGCCGTGCGGCTGGTGCGCGAGTCGATGGTCATCGACATGCTCAACCAGTTCTTGTACCGCCGCGACATGCAAGGCAAGCTGCGGCAATGGCTCGGCAAGCCGGGCGCCTTCACGCGCGCCGATTTCGAACCGTTTCACGATTCCGGGATCACCGCCGCCAGCTTCGGCGACGCCGCGGACAGTTACGAAGACGCTATCGTACTGTTCGCCCACTGGAACAGCTTCATCGCCGCGTATCCCGAATGGCTGCTGCGCATCAGCACGGCGGCCGATTTCGAGCGCGCCAAAAAGTCGGGGCGCTACGGCATCCTGTTCGGGTTTCAGAACTCCACGCAATTCCGCAACCCGGACGATGTGGACCTGTTTCTGGGGCTCGGCTTGCGGTCCTGCCAATTGACCTACAACTTCCGCACGCTGATCGGCAATGGCGCCTTCGAACTGCATGACGATGGCATCAGCGAATTCGGCGTCCATATCATCGAGCGCATGAACCGCGTGGGCATGGCCGTGGATTGCGGCCACGCGGGCGACCGGACCATGCTGGATGCGTTTGAAATCTCCAAAGCGCCGGTGATTATTTCGCACGGCAACTGCCGCGCGCTGTATCCCGGATATCCGCGCTGCGTCACCGACGAGGCCATCCAGGCCATGGCCAAAAAGGGCGGCGTGATGGGCATCAATTTCATCAGCTCGATGGTGAAGGCGCACGAGCCGACCACCGTGGACGACGTGATCGACCACTTCGAACACGTCACAAAATTAGTCGGCGTGGAGCACGTGGGGGTGGGCAGCGACCTGGGCATCGAGAGCAACGACTTTATGCCGCCCGAGCAACTGGCGCGGATGCTGGCGGGGATGAATCCGAAATACCACGTGCACCATCGCGAGGCCGTGGCGCACCTGGACCACCCCAAGCGCTTCTACGATTTGACCGATGGCCTGATCCGCCGCAAATTCACCGACGCGCAGATCCGGCTAATTCTGGGCGAAAACTGGCGGCGGGTGCTGACGGACATCTGGCAGCCGCTGGGGCAGAACGGAGGCTAGAACAGCAGCGGCGCGAACTCGGCCAGGTTGCGGCGCCACAGCGGCCACACGTGCGCGTAGCCGGGCACTTCCACATCGGTGAACCGGACATCCTTCGATTTCAGCCAGGCTTTGAACTGGCGGTTGACGGCGTTGAGGCCGTCATCAAGGCCGCAGGCGATCCACAGCACCTTGAGCTGGGAGTTGATCTTGGCCGAGAGGTTGGGGAAGTTCTTGGCAAAATCGGCGTCGTCCAGGCGCGGCATACCGCGGCCGCCCCGCCCCCTTCCCGGCGCACCAGCCGCACCCGGCGTGGGCGGCGGAACCGGATTGGCCCGCGGCCACATGACATACGCTCCGCTGAAGGAACCGATGTACGCGAAATGGTCCAGGTAGGTGAAGCCGGTGTAGATGGATTCGGCACCGCCCATGGAAAGGCCGGCGATCGCGCGATGGTTACGGTCTTTGGCGGCGCGATAGTTCTTCTCCACCTGCGGCAGCACTTCTTCGATGAGGGCCTTGGCGAAGGCGGGGATCATGCCCGCGCCCATGGCGCCGGCAGGGCCGTTAGGGGTGCCGTATCCCAGGGTGTTCACCATGATCATGGGCTTGGCCTTGCCCTGGTTGATGAGGTTATCGAGGATGATATTGGCCGCGCCGACGTTCAGCCACGCGGAGGCATCGTCGCCCAAGCCGTGCAGCAGGCAAAGGACCGGATATGGTTCCTTGCGGCGCGGATCGTAATTCGGCGGTGTATAGACGAAGTAATCGCGATCGTCGCCAATGGAGGCCGAGTGGTACCAATAGTGCGTAACGGCGCCATGCGGTCCCTCGCCGGGGTTCCACAGGGCCGCACCGGGTACGCGCACCATACTCTGCCCGGCGCTGCCGTAGGAGCTCTTGAACAGCGCGTTCAGCGGATCGTTGACCGTGGCGCCATCCACCGAAAACGAGTAGGTGTAGAGATCCGGCTGGAGCGGGGCGGAGGTGGCCGACCAGATGCCCTGCTCGTCTTTCTGCATGGCGAGACGCGGACCAAGCCCGGTAACCGCCACTTCGGTGGCATTGGGCGCGCGCAGGCGGAAAGTGACTCGGCCATCGGCGGATACTTCCGGGGAATGGACTGCGGGACCGCGTCCCGGCTGCGCCCACAGGCCGGAGGCGGCCAGCGTTAAGAAGAGGAAGCTTGTTCGCGTCATGTTCGCCCCGTTAGTGCACCAGCGGCGTGACCACGAAGCTCTTGATCTCCACGTAGCTGTGGTCGCCCTGGATGATGAAAGGACCCGGCTCGGCCTCGTCGGCGTTGTCGGCGATAGCGGTGAGGCCGTCCACGTGCACCTTGTCCAGCACTTTGGTGCCGTTGTGCACCACCGTGAGGTCGCGGCCCACCAGGCGGATGTCGTAGCTTTGCCATTCGCCGGCGGGCTTGCTGGCATTTACCGAAGGCGCGATGCGGCTGTAAAGCGCAGCCGCGCCGTGAGTGTTGGGCGGCTGGCCGTAATCTTCCAGGATCTGGATTTCATAGCGCCCGCGCAGCCCGATGCCACTGTTAGAATGCTCGATGATCCGGAAATCGACGTGCAGTTTGAAGTTCCAGAAGTTGCGCTCGGAGATCAGGTCGGTGGTGGGCGGCGCGTTGCGCAGAACGCCGTCGATGACGCTCCATTTCATCGGCACGGTGGGGTTGAGGGCTTTCCAGCCGGTGAGGTCGCGGCCGTTGTAGAGGGCGATGGGCTTGCCTTCTTTCCAAGTGCCGTCGTCATGGTCGTGGATTTCGGGCGCGCGCACGCCGGTCCACGCCAGCGGCGGCGTGTCGCGGCCCTCCACTGCGAAGGTGCCTTCCAGCTTGCCATTCACCAGCCGCGCGCGATAGACCGAAGGGCCGGCCGGGGTCTTACCATTCTTGCCGTTCTTACCGTTCCTGCCGTTGCGGTTGGGCGGGTTGATGGTGAATCGCAGCTCGCCGTTTTCAACCGAGATGGTGCTGATGGTGTTGCGATCGCCGCCATAGGCGCTGACGAACGTGCCATTCGCTTGCGGGGTGCCGACGCCGTTCAACTCCACCCACCAGGCACGAGGCCGCGGGGGCGTGTGGGCACTGATATCCCAACGTCCGTTGAAATCCGAATCTGCGGCCAGAGCCGTGCAGGCGGCCAGCAGAGATAGAGCCAAAAGCTTGCGCATAGTCTTCGCGAATCACTGTATCACGCGTTCAGTGCGGTTGCCACCGCGCCTGGGGATCCATTGGGGATCCGTGGAATTGGCCGCTGATGAACGCTGATGAACGCTGATCGAAAAACACACGAAAAAACTACTTGCCGGCCTAATGACTGGCGGCCGGATTATTCGAGCGGCTCGGCCGCGGCGGCGCTGCGGTGGACGCGGCTTCTTGGGAGCGCCCACGTAGGCGTACGGATCCTCCGGTGGTTCGGGCTCTTTACGAAGCAGGCGCTTCAAAGCGTCCATGAGTCCGCGCAATCTCGACTGGCGTTGCATTAGCCCCTCCTCTGCAAAATTCTAGCGCGTTTGGGGCGCGAAGGTTTCTCCAGGGCAAGCGGCACGGGGGCCGCGTCCCTCACGCCTCGTCAGGCGGCCGGGCAATTTTGCATCGACGTTGCGGCTGGGGTGATCAGATTCGAAAAGGTCCGCACGACGGCTCGGCCAAGGCCGCAGGGGAGCCGTCAACCGGGCAACTGACGCCCCGGCACAGGGCGTAGGGCGGGTCCAGTATAAGGAGCGGTCCCCCTTATACTGGTGCTATGACAACTGCAATCCGAATGGTAGAACCGGCCGAGAACGAGTTCCTCGCCGGCCTGGAAGCGAAGTCCAAGAAGCCCAGCTACTTCTTCCGCACGATGGCGAATCGCCCGGAAGTGCTCAAGGCCTTCGTCCCACTTTATGGAGCGATTGTGGGGCCGGGCTCGGTGGAGCGTCGTATCAAGGAACTGGTCTACCTGACGGTTTCGTTTACCAACCGGTGCGCCTATTGCTCAGCCGCTCACGTCGCCAGCGGAAAGAAAGCCGGCATCAGCGAGGCGGAGATGAGCGCGCTGAAAGCCGGCGAGGATGGATCGTTTACGCCGGTGGAGCAGGCCGCCATTCAGTATGCACGCGAACTGACCATCGCGGCCAGCGCGGATAACACGCGCGCGGCGCTCGAAGAGCATTTCAACAACGAGCAGGTGGTGGAGATTACCCTGGTGGCTGCCATGGCCAACTTCACCAATCGCTTCAACAATGGGCTGATGTTGCAGCCGGAAGCCTGATGGCGATTTTGAGCGGGGTGCATCCGGTGGCCGAGGCGCTGCGCGCCGGACATCCCCTGGAAAGGCTGATGATCGCCCAGGGCGCCGGAGGGGCGCGGTTACAGGAAATTATCGACATGGCGCGGCGGGCCTCCATTCCCGTGCGCTTTGAACCGCGTGGCGCGCTGGACCGTGTGGCGGGCACCGCCGCTCATCAGGGCGTTGTGGCGCTTGGGGCGGCCAAGAAATATGCGGCGCTGGAGGATGTGGCGGCCTCGGAGCTAGTGGTGGTGCTGGACGGGGTCGAGGACCCGCACAACCTGGGCGCCATCATCCGCACGGCCCATGCCGCCGGGGCGGCCAGCGTGATCATCCCCGAGCGCCGTGCCACCGGCCTGACCGACGTGGTGGCCAAGGCCGCCGCCGGGGCGCTGGAATACCTGCCGGTGGTGCGCGTGACCAACCTCAACCGCACCCTGGAGAACCTGAAGGAGCGCGGCTTTTGGATCTATGGCCTGGACGAGCACGGCAGCGAGCCATATGACCGCGTGGAATACCAGGCGCCCACGGCGCTGGTCTTCGGCGGCGAAGGCGCGGGGCTGCACGAACATGTCCGTAAGCATTGCGACCTGCTGGTGCGGATACCCATGGCCGGGAAGATTTCGTCGCTGAACGTATCGGTAGCTGCCGGAGTAGTGCTGTTCGAGATCCGCCGCCGGCGCCAAGAGTCTTGACTCTCACGCGGCGGCGAGTGATTGTACCCATTTACTAACTTGCGGGTCTGGAGTTACCACCCTAGGCCCACCGGCACGGCGGTCTATTCGGTTCCGCTCTTCGTCTCCGGCACGCCCAGCTCGCGCAGCAGGGCCGGTGTCTTATAAACCACTCGCAGCGCCTCGGCAATCCCCTGCGTGGCCACGTGGACCGCGCGGGCGGTCTCGTCGGTGTAGAGATACGTAAGCGCGATGCTCTCCAGGTTGCCATCCACCACGAGGCCGATCAACTCACCCTTCTTATTCACGGTAGGACTGCCGGAGGTGCCGGCGATGTCGCAGGTGGTAGGGAAATCGTAGGGCGTCACCAGGTCAAGCGACGCCTTGGCGTCCGTCCAGCGCTGCGGCAGCAGCATGGGCACAGTTTTTCCCGCCAGATAGAAAAGGCCGCCGTAGGTGGTGTCGTACAGGACCTGGGCCTCGGTGCGGTCCTTATAGTCCTTCACCACGCCGAAGGTCAGGCGCAGGGTGGAAGTAGCGTCCGGGTAATCGGCGGGCCCGAACATCTTGAAACGGTACGAAGCAATTTTTTCAGCCGCGGAGACCTCCAGGGCCTCGATGGTGTCCTGGTGCTTCTTGAGCAGCTTGCGGGCCGGCTCATCCAGCAGCTTGGCCAGGCGGATCATGCCGTCGTCGGATTTCTGGACCGCCGCGCGATCGCCCACCAGGCGCTTGCGCTCGGCCACATCCCGGAGCTTGGTGTTCTTCAGATATGCTTCGGCGGCCTGGGTGGGCGTGCGCCCGCCCAGAATGGCTTTCAAGGGTGCTTCGCGGTCGCCTAGCGCCTTGATCTCCTCGAGGTAGCGCGCCAGCATGATGGATTCGATGGCGTTGTCGATGGGCGCGGGCGAGTACAGGCTGGCCTCCAGCGAGGGCAGGTTACTGTCGCGGTACTCGGGCAGGCGCTGCTCATTGGGCTTGGCGCGCTCTTCGCTCAGCCGCACAATCTGCCGGGCCATGCGGAATAAGTCAGAGCCAATGGCTCCCGGCTTCTCCAGTACCTCATAAGTCCGCTCGGAGCGCTTCCATTCGGTGTACGCGGTGGCCACCTCGTCCCAAACCTTACCGGCCGGAAGACCCAGCTTGGGATCGTGCTCCACGGCGGCGCGGAGCTTCTTTTCGAAGTTCTGCTTGCGCGCCATCAGGCGCACATCGTTCAGCCCGATCAGCCGCCCGGCGGTGAATTTATAGCTGGCGTTCAGGTCGCCCAGGTGTCGCGCGGCGATGGTCAGGTTGGCCTGGCTCCGTTCGGCAAAGTTCTTCAGGTCGAGGATACGCCATTGGATGCGGCCCAGCATCGCCGGCAGCATGGTGTCGTGGTAGAAGTTGAGCTGGGCGTAAGTGGCCAGCCGCTCGGTGGGCGCCGGATCTCCGGCGGTGAAGGTTAACTCCGTGTCGGCCACGCCCTCGGTGCTCCACTTCAGGAACTGCGGCGTCACGGCGGGTTGCCCGTTTTCGTAGGCCCGCAAAAAGGCCACATCCAGCGAATAGCGCTGGAAGGTATAATCGGCAGCCGCCCCGCCAAACATGGCAAGGGCAGATTCGGGCGCAAAAACCAGCCGCAGGTCGCTGTACCTCTTATATTGGTACAGGTCGTAGCGCTCGCCCGAAGACAGCTTCACCACCGTGCAGGTATTGTGCGTGCGTTCCGCGCAGGCTTTCTCCATCGCGCCTATGGCGGCATTGCGGCGGGCCAGCGCTTCGGCGGGCTTCAGGCCCTCCTTGACAGATTCCTTCACCTTGGCGGTGACGTCCTCCATGGCCACCACCACGGCGGCATCCAGGTTGGGGCAGCGCAGTTCCTCGGCGGGCGTGGCGGCGTAGAAGCCATCTTTCAGATAGTCGTGCCCGGGG
Organism: Bryobacteraceae bacterium; assembly: GCA_035505095.1. Lineage (GTDB taxonomy): Bacteria > Acidobacteriota > Terriglobia > Bryobacterales > Bryobacteraceae > JOPF133. The sequence goes on from DATJRE010000415.1 coordinate 9,070, forward strand.
GCGGCCTTCAGGCAATCCTCCACCAGCCGCTGATTCGTGAGTACCAGGCCGTGGGCCGAAACGAACGACCCGGTGCCGTTCCCGACCCGCAGGGTGGAAAGCCGCAGGTGGTCGAGGAACGCATCCGTAACCTCAAACTGGTACTTCTCCTTCACCTTGTCGTTGGGAAACTGGTTGAACAGCCACATGCCCTCGTCGGCCAGTAACGGCCAACAGAGCGCTCCCAGAAGCAGAAAGCCGCAGATTCTCACGATTCCCCTAGTGTAGCAGCGGTTGGCGCGCCGCCTGCCGTCATTTGGGCAGGCAGCGCCAATCTGTGCCACTCGCGCCACCCTGGCGGAAGCGCGAAACTCCCATATCCGGTAAATATCTAAGCGCGGCGGTGCGGGTACCTGGCTAGTGGCACGCCAGATGCCCTAACCGGGTTGGACATGTTGAAGATTACGATTTACCCGAGCGCCATGGAAACGCGCTTGCGCCTGGAAGGCAAGCTCGCCGGACCATGGGTCGGCGAACTGCGCCAGGCTTGGCTCCAATGCGGGCGGGCGGAGGCCGGTCCGGAAGGCCACGCCACGGTTTTGGACCTGCGCGAAGTGGATTTTGTAGACCCCGAGGGTCAGGCGCTCCTCACCGAAATGCATGGCCGCGGGGTGCGCCTGGAGGCTTCCTGTCCATTGATCCAACACCTGGTGGAAGAGATCGCCGGCGGTTGCGAATGTGCTACGGTTGAAGGAAAGTCCGCCGGACGCCGGGATGCCATCGACAGTTCCAATCCAGCACGACGCCACGCGCGCTCGGTATGAAGCCCTGTTGGAAGTGGCCGAATCGATTGCGGCCCACCGCCAGCTTGCCACGCTTTTCGCCGACCTGGGGCGCTGCCTGGCGCCGCTGGTGTCTTTCGATTTCATCTGCCTGACGCTGCTGAACGAAAAGGAGGGCACCGTCCGGCTGCATGTGCTGCACACCGACCGGGAACTGGTGGGAACGCCGCCCGGTCCCACGCCTTTGGACCAATCGCCCACCTGGCTGACGCTCCAAACCCGGCAACCTTATTATGTGGGGAACGCGGCCGAGGAAAACCGCTTCCCGATACTGGCCGACCTGGTGCGCGCCAACGGCATTCAATGCTACTGCATTCTGCCGCTCTACACTGCCCAGCGCAACCTGGGCGGCTTGCAATTCGGCTCCTTCCAGCGCGACGCGTATACACCGGAAGACATCGACTTCATGGTGCAGATGGCGCGCCAGGTGGCCGTGGCGGTGGACAATGCCCTGAACTTCGAAACCGCGCGGGCTTACGAGGAACAACTGGCGCGCGAGCGCGACCGGCTGCGGGCGCTCCTGGAAATCAACAATGCGGTGGTGACCTGCCTGGACACCAAGCCGCTGTTCCAGGCGATTTCGGCCTCCCTGCGCCAGACCTTCGGGCTGGATTACGTAAGCCTGCTGATTTACGAGAAGGAGCTGAACGCCCTGCGCCTGCAGGCGCTGGATTTTCCCGAGGGCAGCGGGTTGATCCGCGAAAATGCCGTGGTGACGCTGGACAACACCATTGTCGGCGAGGTCTACCGCTCGCGCGAGGGGCGCTTCGTGGGCATTGAAGAAGCCGCCCGGAGCTGGCCCGGCACGGCCGACATTATCTCCCGCGAAGGGCTGCAATCCATCGGCTGCCTGCCGCTGATCACCCGCAGCGAGACGCTGGGCACGCTGAACCTGGGGTCGCGGCAGGCCAATTTTTTCACCGCCGAAGACGGACAGTATTTTTCGCAGGTGGCCGGGCAGGTGGCCATCGCTCTCGAAAACTCCTTTTCTTATAAGCGGATTGAGGAGCTGAACGAGCGGCTCGCGGAAGAGAAGATTTACCTGGAAGACGAGATTCGCACCGACAGCCGCTTTGAGGAAATCGTAGGCCAGAGCCGCGCCCTGCGTGCCATTTTGAAGCAGGTGGAAACGGTGGCGCCCACCGATTCCACGGTGATGATCTACGGCGAGACCGGCACCGGCAAGGAGCTGCTGGCGCGCGCCATCCACCAGCTCAGCTCGCGGCGGCAGGGGACTTTCGTCAAGCTGAACTGCGCCGCGATTCCCACGGGCCTTCTGGAAAGCGAGATGTTCGGGCACGAAAAGGGGGCATTCACGGGGGCCATTGCGCAGCGCATCGGACGTTTCGAGCTGGCCCACCGCGGCAGCATGTTCCTGGACGAGGTGGGGGAGATCCCACTGGAACTGCAAACCAAGCTGCTGCGGGTGCTGCAGGAGCGCGAATTCGAGCGCCTGGGCAGCTCACGAACCATCCGCACGGACGCCCGCCTGGTGGCCGCCACCAACCGCAACCTCTCCGCCATGGTGGAGGAGCACCAGTTCCGCGCCGACCTCTACTACCGGCTCAGCGTCTTTCCGATCACGGTGCCCCCGCTGCGCGAGCGGCGCGAGGATATCCCACTGCTGGTGCGCTACTTCGTGCAGCAAAACGCGCGGCGCATGAACAAACGGATCAGCACCATTCCAACGGCTTCCATGGAGGCGCTGACGCGCTACAATTGGCCCGGCAACATCCGGGAGCTGCAGAACTTCATCGAGCGGGCGGTGATTGTTTCGGCCGGTCCGGTGCTGCAAATCCCGGTGCGGGAGCTGAAACGCGGCACCAGTGCGGCCCCCGGCGGAGCGGCCGCGGCCGAGGTGCAGACCCTGGTGGCGGCGGAGCGGGAAGCGATTGTGCGGGCGCTGCGGGAATCCGGCGGCCGCGTGGGTGGTCCGCAAGGCGCCGCGGCCAGGTTGGGGATGAAGCGGACCACCCTGCAGGCCAAGATGCACAAGCTGGGGATCGGAACCAAGGGGTTTTAAGGGGCGGCGGATGGGAAGTGCGCGGGGAGCAAGCCCATTCCAGCACTGCTCGTCTGACGCCCGCACAGCCCCGAGTTGCAGATCAACGCCGGCGTTACAGCCGTTCCAAGCGCGCGGTGGCGTCGCCGAATTGCTCCAGCTTCACGCCGAAGCGGTCCATGATGGACAGGTACAGGCTGCACATTTTGCGCTGGTCCTCACTGGCGTCCAGGTAGTTCAACGTGCGGCCGGTCTGGAGGGTACCGCTCAGGCCTCCGGCCAGTATGACCGGCAGCCGGCTATTGTCGTGCTTGCGGCCAATCCACATGTTCGAAAGGTACAGCAGGCACGAATGGTCCAGCACCGTGCCGTCGCCTTCGGGCATGCTATCCAGCTTGGAAGCGAGGTAGGCGAACTGGCTCAGGTGGAAACGGGAGATGCGCTCGTAACCCTCCGAGGCGTTATTGTGCGAGGCCGAGTGGTGCCCTTCGCGGACATCCAGAAAAGGATAATACAGCGCCGAAAGGTCGCGGGCCAGCAGCAGCGAGGCGACGCGCGTCTTATCGGTCTGGAAGGCGATGGCGATCAGATCGCACATCAGGCGGGTGTGATCGCGCAGGTCTTCGGGCAAACCGTTCGCGGGACGCTGCATGGCGATGGCGGGGCGGCTTTGCGCTTTAGCGGCATCGTCCGCCTGGTCCTTGCTCTTGCGCATGCTGTCGACGCGCTTCTCGACCTCACGCACGCTGGTCAGATACTCATCCAGCTTGGTCTTATCGGTGGAGCTGATCTGGCGGCTGAGAGCCTCGGCGCGATCTTTCACGCGGTCCAGAATGCTCACGTTCCGCAGGCTGCCGCGATTATCGAACAGGCTGTCGAAGGCCAGCGACGGGTAGACCTCCACCGGCACCGGCGAATCGGGTGTCTGCCACGAAATGTGCGAACTGTAGGCCAGTGAGAAATTGGTCTCGTGGTAGCCCGTCAGCGGCTCCTCGCAGGCCAGCACAATGCTGGGTTGCGGACTGTCCTGGCCGATGGTGTTGGCGATCATCTGGTCCAGTGAGATGCCCGAATGAATGATGGCGCCCTTCTGAATATGCACCCCAGAGAGCAGGCTGCCGGTTTGTGCCGGATGGATGCCCTGGCCCGTAGCGGCCTTGTTGAAGAGGCCGTCGATCACATTGATCTTGGTCTTCAACGGCTCCAGCACCGATAGGGTCTTGCTCAGCTTCATGTCGCCGCCGGAGCCTTCGGCGCTCCAATAGTTCTCATTGATGCCGTTGCCCATGAACAGCACGGCGAAGCGTTTGGGGAAGGCCGGGGGCGTAGCGGTGTCGGCAAAAGCCTGCAGGGATTGGAGCCACGGAAGAGCCATGGTCACTCCCGCGCCGCGCAGAACGGTACGGCGGGAAATACGCCGGGGGGAATCCTGGGAGTCGTCGGTCGATCGGGGCATCTGGGTCACCTTTCGTCGTTGTTCGTTGACTGCGTTCTCTCACGCAGATCCGCGCTGCGACGGTTGCGGAACTGCGGGCTGGCAATAATTGCGTCGATCAGCGAATCGAACCGATAGCCATTGGCGGCCAGGCGGGTGTCCATTCGCTGAACGGTGAGTTCATCGGAAAGCTGGAGCGTGCGGTTCAAGGCGTATGAAAGCAGTTTGCGGCTGAGATTGTCTAAATAATCACCTTGGCGGTGCTGGCGGATATATTCCAGGACCCCTTCGAATCCGGTGCCCTGGCTGCCGCCCGGGAAGACCGCGCTGGCGTCGATCGGGCGTCCGGCGAGGTCTTTGGTGCGGGCCTCGCCCACGGGTCCGTAGCCTTCAAATGCCAGGCCGAACACATCGAAACGGGCATGGCAGGAGGCGCACACCGGGTTCTTGCGATGTTGCGCCAGCATGTCGCGCAAGGGCAATTCGGACTTGGCCTCGTCGTTGGGCAGTTCCGGCACCACCGGCGGCGGAGGAGGGATCACCTCGCCGAGCACGCGCTGCACGAACCAATGCCCGCGTTTCACGGGGCTGGTTCGCAGGCCGGGAGAGTTCTCGGTCAAAAAGACCGCCATCGGCAGCAGGCCCCCGCGGTGATAACGGCCGGCGTCATCCACCCGCACCCAGTTGTCCGGATCGCCGGAAACATCCGGCATCCCGTAAAACTTGGCCAACACGGGATTGACGAAGGTGTAATTGCCGTACAGCATGTCCAGAACCGAGCGGTCGTTACGGATGACGTCCTGCAGCATCCGGATCGGCTCCTGGAACATGGCCTCTTTGAGTGCGTTGGTGAAGCTGGGGAAGCGCTGCCGGTCCACCGAATTGATGTCTTCGAAGTGGCGGAAGTCCAGCCAGTTGCCGCCGAACTCAGTGGCCAGCCCGCGCGCCTTGTCGTCTTTGAGCATGCGGTGAGCCTGGGCCAACAGCACGCTGGTTTTTTCAAGGTCGCCGGAGGCCGCGTGGTTCAGCAGCTCCTCATCGGGCATGCTGGACCACAGAAAGTAACTGAGCCGGCTGGCCAAGTCGTACCCGGAAAGCGGGCGCACGGGCGGCGTTCCCTTTGCAGTGCCGCGATCGGTGGTATCCAGCAGGTCGATGCGGTAGAGGAAATCGGGCGACATCAGGATGGAGACGATCGAATCGCGAATGGCCTCCTGGTGAGTCAACCCCTCCTTGTCGCGCAGCGAGTGGTAATAGGCCACCAAATCGTTCCGCTCTGCCTCGGAAAGCGGCCGGCGGTAGGCCCGCTCGGCAAATTGCTGGAGGGCTTGCAGGTGGCTGGGCTCGGCATCCAGGCGCATGCGCTCCATCCGCCGCAGCGTGTCGTTGACCCACTGAAAGTGTACCCGGATGGCCTCAGCGGCCACGGGGCTGTTCCTGGGGTTGGCCGCGGCCTTGGCCAGATATGCGTCGCGCAATCCGAAAATCACCGCCGGATCGTTGACCTTCTTATCCAACGGGCGCGCCCGGCCGGATTCCGCGCCCTTGCCATCCACTTCGCCGCTCTCGTTGAAGTAATACTGATCCCAGGTGCGGTTGGTGTGGTCGGCGATAAAGTCGAACTCGTCCCAAAGCTCGTTCAACTCCTTCTGGCCGTTGTCATCCAGAATCAACTGCATCAGCGGAGTATCGTCGCGCCAGTAGCCCATCACGTTGTGATAGCCGGCGCTCAGAAAGCGACCCTTGTCTTCGGAATCGTCCGGGAAGTATCGGCCGCGCTCCTTAACGTAGAACGCGTCGGGGAAAATGGAAGCAAAGCGACGGAAGGAGGCCTCATAGAGGCTGCGTTTCGCGGCCGGAACCACCAGGTCGGGATCGCCGGCGCGGGACTTGTCGACTAAAGCTGCCCACCGCGGGGCGGCTTCCCGGTGCAGGCCGGGATATTTCGGGATGACCGGAACCACCGGGGGCGGATCGGTATCATTGCGCAGCGAGGCCGGATCGAAATCCAATCTGTGGGAGTTGAACTCGCGCAGTTTCCAGTTCAGCAAGGGCTGCGAGGCGGCCGGCAATCCCTGCACTACCGGTGCGGCGAACTGCATGGCTGTGTCGTGGCGGATGCGCACCACGAAATCGCGCATCTGGATGCACTGCGCGCGAACGGCGTCTTTCACCGCGTCGGGGTCGTTTTTATCGGGCGCCGGAAGGGCGCGCCACATGGCCTGAAGCTTGGCAATGGGTCCGACCTCTTCGGCGGCCACTTTGGACGGTTCGTCCAGGAGTTGCCAGACCAGGGGCAGATACTTCGCGCTGACCTTGGATTCCGCGGCGATGGCTGCCAGCGAGGCGCCGGATTTTCCCAGGGCCGACCGATGGCGGTAGCGCCAGGCGGCCTCGAAGTAGTCGGCGTAATCGGTGGGCTGGCTGTCGTAGAAGTTGACGATCCGCTCGATGCAGTACTTGTCCCGATCCGTCTCGACCAGCATGGGATTGGGCGCGAAATCGAACCCTTGCGGCTTGAGCACCATGTGATTGGCCACTTCGCGGGCGGCCTGCAGGTACTTTTTCAGCAGGGCGGGGGACATGGTGAGCGATTCGCCGGAGTTGTCGAAGCCCTCCGGATTGGCGGGATCGACCGGAAACTGCCGGGTGGGCTGAATATCCTGGCCGGTGAGGTCGCGGATGCTGTAGTTGTACTCGGCGTTACTCAGGCGGCGGGCCAGCACCACACCGGGATCGCCGGCATTCTTGCGCGCTTCGTTGGCGCGCATGGCTTTGATCCAGTCGATCACCTGCTGGCGCAGTTCCGCCGGCGGCTGGGGCATCGGCGGCGGCGGCATCTGCTTGGCGGCCAGCTTGTCGGCCATCAGGGCAAAGCGGGAGTTGTCGCGCACCACCATATCCATGGTGGTGTACGATTTCAGATCAAACTGAGCGGCCGGCGAAGAACCGCTATGGCACGCGATGCAATAGTGGGTGACGAACGGGCGTACGGTTTGGGTGAACCGCTGTTCCAGGGCGGAATCGGAAGCGCCGGCAGCCGGTATGGCCGCCAGAGCCATCAATCCGGATGCCCAGCGCAGGGTAACGGGCAGCGCGCAACGTTGCATCAGCCTCCAAGTGCCTACACAAACGATTGGTTCGATTATACAAGGGCGCGGCTCCGGGTTCAATGGGCCGGGGCGAGGGAATTCGGCGTTTTCTCACTAAATCATTCAGAAATCGGGTCGATATAAGAGATTGAGAGCCGCAAATGGCTTCGAGAGCGAACCTGTGAATAGCGTAGCAGTGTGCGATACGGAACCGATTGCCATCGAGGGTCTGCGGAGCCTGCTGGAATCGGCGGAGGGGTTGCGGGTGGTCGCGGCCGAGAGTTCTCTGACGGACGGCATGGCGGCCGTTGAAGAGTTGAGGCCCTCGATCCTGGTCCTCGATAAGTCTTTCGGGATGCAAGCCGTGATGGACTGGCTGAGGGCGTTGCAGACCGCCAGCTTCCGGACCGCGGTGGTGGTCTGGAGCCGCTTGATCAGCGAATCCGAAGCGCTGCACTTTTTGCAAGCCGGCGCCGCCGGAGTGGTCCGCAAGACCGCATCGCTCGAAACCCTGCTGAGCTGTTTCGATACGGTGACCTCCGGGGCCACCTGGATGGAGGCTGAGATGACCGCGGCCAACGAACGCTCCCTCCGCCATATGCGGTCGCCACTGACCGCCCGTGAGCTGCAGGTGATGGAACTGGTGGAGCGAGGGATGAAGAATAAGGATATCGGCATCGAACTGGGCATCCGCACCGGCACCGTCAAAATCCACCTCAAGCACATTTTCGAAAAAACCGGCATCCGTGGCCGCTACGGGCTGGCGCTATCGGGATTAAAACAGAAAGGGGTGATTGCCCCGGTCATGGTGACCATGTAAGAGGCTGGAGAGCAACGCAGGCGACGGCGCGCGGGCAACCGCCTGCGCGAACCGCCGGCGGTATGTTATATTGGCTGCAAACCAGGAAGCCCCTGCAATCAGGCATGATGCCCCAACGGAGAGGTGGCTGAGCGGTCGAAAGCAGCGGTTTGCTAAACCGTCGTACTGGCCTAAACCGGTACCGGGGGTTCGAATCCCCCCCTCTCCGCCATTGACTCAATACTTTCCAAGATCCGCGAAATGAGCGGTCTGGAAGTGGCCGCCGGCCACGCGCCGCTTTACCGGCCGCGAAAGATCGGGATTAGCTCGACGATCAGGATCGCGATCACCAGCAGTTCCAGAATAAAGCTGCGGGCTTCGCGGAATTCGTTGACCATGAACTCATACAGATCTCCCGCGGTTCGCAGTTTCTGGTCTACCAGGCTGCGGTAATCTCCCGCGCCGACCTTGGCGGCAGCCAGGCGGTATGCGCGCGCGTAATACATGTCGCTGAGGAACTTGATAGCGTTATCGGCGCGCTCGGTGATCTCAGTAACATCGAGGCGGAGGCGGTTCAATCGCGCGGCCTCGCGAGCCAGGCGCCAGCGGGAGAAGAGGCCGCCGCGCCGTTCCAGCGCGTCATAGGCGTCCTTCAGCAGAACCGTCAGGATCTCGTCGTAGCGGCGGTATTCCAGAAGCTGGGTGTTGGCGTATTCCAGCAACTGAATCAGCGGTGCAGCGCCTTCTGGCGTGTCGTAGACCATGGCCGCCAGCCAGCCGACCACCACCAGATCGGTGGGGTAGTAGGAGAGGCTGGAAGCAAGCACTTCCTTCTGCTCGCCTTCAGAAAGAGCCTGCGTCTCACCACGGATCACCTGGCTGATTTCGCGCCCGAACTCGGCAATCAACTGCGATCCCGTCAACGGAGTGCCGGGCATCTCGCCGACCTCGCGAAGGTGGATGACGTAATAGACCTCGTCGAGCCACTCGGCATAGGGCTTGCGAAGCGCGGGGTGCAGGCGGGCCAGGCGGTCGCGAACGGTCTTGGGACCGCGCCGCTCCACCTCGCCGGCCTCGATCCACCGGTTGGAGAGCGCAATCAGCCCCGGCCAGTCGGTCTCGAACGGCATTTCAATTTCGAGGCTGACCACACCGTAGTCGAAGTATCGCAGGCTGGCGGTGGCGGATTCGCCGGTGGCCAGTTCGACGGGATCGCATGACTCGGATAGCGGAGGCCGCTCAAAGCGGACATAGCCGGGGGCAGGCAGCTTGAAGCCCGGTGAGCGCACCGAACGGGGGCCACCGATCAGCCCACGAAGCACGTTGAAATCGAACTCTTCGGCGATATCGTAGAGCAGCAGGGCGTGGAACGAACCGCGGCAGACGGGCACGCTACCAGTGTAGGCAAACGGGCGAAGATGGGGGAGTTTAAGGTCAGGGCGCTCAAAGCCAGGCGGCGAGTGTGCCAGGGAGCGGGTACACCGAAAAAGGACGGGAGCCTCCGCGTAGGCTCCCGTCCTACCTGCCAGTTACCTCTTGTCGTTTTTCTCGTTTTCGTTGTTGGTGTTGCGCAGATTCGGCGGCGGAGGGTCTTTCACCCACTTATCGAACCAGCGCAGTTTCTCCCAGTTGACGTGTTCGATGGTTTCCTTGGCGCGATACCCGTGAGCTTCGGCCGGCAGGAAGACCAGTCGCACGATGCCTCCATTGCCGCGGACCGCTTCGTACATACGCTCCGACTGGATGGGGAACGTGCCGGTGTTATCGTCGGCTTCCCCGTGGATCAACAGTAAGGGAGCCTTGATCTTATTGGCGTACAGGAAGGGGGACATCTTCATGTAGAGATCCGGGTCCTCCCAGATGGTGCGCCTTTCGTTCTGGAAGCCGAACGGCGTCAGGGTGCGGTTGGGCGCCCCGCTTTCGGCAATTCCGGCTTTGAAGTAATCGGAATGCGCCAACAGGTTGTCGGTCATGAAGGCGCCGTAGCTGTGTCCGCCTACGCCGACGCGGTTGCGGTCGGTGACTCCCATTTCCACCGCCTTGTCGATGGCGGCCTTGGCATCCATCAGCAACTGATCGAGGAAATGATCGTTCACCGTGGCGCGCGGACCGACGATGGGCATTGAGGCGTTGTCGAGCACCGCGTAGCCATCCAGCGCGAAGAAGATTTCCGAGTATCCGCCGATCTCCGTAAACCGCTCCCGCGAGCCGTTGGTGGAGGTTTCGCTGGCGGCATCGGCGGTTTCGTATTCGTACGGATAGGCCCAGAGGATCGTCGGCAAGGGCTTGCCGGGTGTGTAATCGGGGGGCAGATAGAGGGTGAACGACATCTCCACGCCATCGGGCCGCTTGTACGTCACCAACTCCTTGTGGACCTTCCGCATGATGGGCTGCGGGTCGGGATAGTTGGTAATGGCGGTCAATTGCCCCGAGGAAGTACGCACATAGTAGTTGGGCGGCTCGGTGGGACTCTCCCGGCGCGTGAGGAATTTGTCCCCGTGCTCATCCAGCAGCGCTTCGAAAGCTTCGTAGTGCTGGTCGTCGCATTTGAAGAGCGGCGTGGTTTCCTTGGTGGCAAGGTTATAGCGGCTCAGGAACGGGTGGTCGCCGGTGGTAGAGGGACCATTGCCTTGCAGGAAAATATTGTCGCCATCCAGCACGATGGCGCGGCCGCCGCTGGGAAGCGCTTTTTCGACGGGGCTGCCGGGATTGTTGTAGCGCGAGGGGCCGCTGGTCCAGAGTGGCTTGGGCGGCTCTTTGGGATTAGCGAAGTCGATCAGGTAAGCGGTTTGCGCACGCCCACCCCCGCGGCCTCCACCACCGCCACCGCCGCCGCGCCCGCCGAATCCGCCACCGCCAATGATGGCGGTATGCAGATTTTCCGTGAACGCGAAACCCTCCAGGCGCTGGTCGGCCTCGTAGATTACCTGCCCGGTTCCAGAATAAGGCGCTTTCAGAGCCAGGATCTTTTCGTGAATCTTTTCCGGCGCGCCGTTGGATGCGGCCGCGCCGCCTCCAGCACCGCGGCCTCTTCCGCCACGGCCTCTCCCGCCGGCACCGCCGTTCCCTTCGAACCAGATCAAAGTGGATGGCTCCGTCATCAGCCAAGCCAAGCCGCGCGGGCCGGCGGAGATAGGATTATCCGCATCCGCGGCGGCATTCGCCGCGCCCGCTCCACGCCCGGTGCCGCCCAATGGAATACTGGCCTCCTTCTTGAGCATCTTGCCGGCGCGGTCCCAGATTTCGATTTCCGTGGGGAACTGCCGAGCGGTATACGAATACGAGAACGGTTTGTGAATATAGTTCACGATGAAGTACTTGCCGTCGGGAGACATACGCGCCGATTCAAGGATTGTGGGCTTGCCGATGGGCGATGCGGCCCCGCTGACGCTGTCCACCACCTCAAGCTGGGCGGTGCTGTAGTACTCGAACAAATCCTCGTCGTGCGGATTCTGCAGCAGGTCCTCATACGTAGGGGCGCCTTTTTCGCCGCCCATGCTCTCGGAAATGTGCGGGCCTATGGGCACCGTCGGCTCGGGCGGCGGCGCGCCGCGATGCGAAGGCACGGCAAATACCAGCAACTGTTTGCCGCCGGGCATCCATTGCAGCGAACCTCCTCCTGCACCAGCTCCCCCGCGGCCTCCGCCACCGCCGCGGCCTCCGCCGAATACTTCATTCAGGCGCAAGTTCGGCACTCTGTGGGTGTGGCCCGTGGCGGTGTCGCCAATCCATACCTCGATTCCATTGGCCGTCGAGTTAGTGAATGCGAAATGGCTGCCATCGGGAGTCCAAGGCCCAAGTCCCAGTTTGGGGTTCGGGGGCAACGCGATCTTGATCTCCGTACCTTCGGGGATTTTGCGCAACAGCAGGTTCGACTGGAACGTGGCGTTGTGCAGGCCATTGGTCTTCGGATTAATGCGGATACCGGCCAAACGCAGCATCGGTTCGGAAAGCTCGGCGATGGGTGGATAACGGACCGGGCTTCCCTGAAGCGCATATGCGTGGTTCGGGCTGAGCACTAACGTGGGCGTGGTGGGTGAGTTCAGGATGTCTTCGATTGCTTTGGGTGGTTTTTGGTACGTCTCGGCGCCAAAGAAAACGAGGGCTGCTGAAGCGACTAGGGGAAGCGCTCGAATTACAGGTTTCATAGAGATTAGGAGAATGGTATGCGACGCGGGGCTGGATGTCAATCAAAACCGCTGTTTTGGGTCCATTTCTCGGCCGTCCCGCTGGATATGCGACCGAGAGCCGGATATTTGCAGGCCTTGAGAGGCCGCAGTCGAGCGGGTGTCCGGCGCCCGGGTTCTAACCGCGTCTCCCCGCCCGACCAGGCGTTCCTTTCGGATCATACCGGAGACCTCGCGAATCACCACCAACTGGTTGGTCTCTCCATCGGTCACCGTCTTAGGCCAGGGATGTGCAGGCCGGCTTTGGTTTGCGGCCCCACCGCCTGAGCCTGCAGGATGCCGCCATCCTCCGCTACCAGTGCGGCACCGATTCCCCTGAGGTTGGACGCCACGCCGACAGCCGCGCCTTGAGCCAGTAAGGGTCACTGGTCACGTCGTTACGCAGCAGCGAGGCGGCTCCTGCATGTTCATGATCAGGATGTCGATATCGCCATTGAGCTTCGGTAACGCCGCAAATTTGCCCCCGTCCAGGTTCCGAAAGAGCAGGCAAGACGCGCTTGCTACTTCAGCTTATTGCATCGCTTCCGGGCTGTAAGTACCGATCGCCTGGCCCTGCGAGTTGCGCAACACCAGGTTGGGAACCGCGACCTTGGCTGTTCCTTTGCCGACGGCCTGGAAGCGCAGTACGCAAAGCAGACCGCTGGCCTTGACGCCCGGTGTACCCGGAGTCCGCAGAATCTCCACGTCGGCCGATCCCGATTCGTTCCTCACATTCTTAATCAGCGCCGGCGCTTGCCCGTCCACCGCCAGCAAGCCACCCGCCTCCACGCCGCTCAGTTGTAGAATCTTGGGATCGAACTGAAGCCGCATTTGCGCCGATGTCAGATCGTCCGCATGGTCCACCACCAGCGCCACCGTGAACACGCCCGAAGCTGTCGTGTCGATCTGGCGGGGTTCGAAGTGGACCGCAGCACTGGGCGCCGGCGCCGTTGCCGGCGGTAACTTCGCCGTGGCGGGCGACTCGGCGGGCAGATCAGCCCGTGGACCAGGCGGCGCCGGTTCTTCCATCAGCTACGCCGCAAGTTGGAGATCGATCCCCAGGGCGCGCCACTTCCTGCGCACCGTTCACGGAACCGGCTATCTGTTTGCCGACAGTTAGGGCCGTGTCCCAGACGAGGATTGGCTGCCGCTCCCTCACGACCGCGGCTACGGCCCGCAGTTTCGGGCGCGCGCGGAGGGTAGCTGAAAAGGCACACCGGATTCACGCGTTCCTCTCCCGGCCGGCTGACCGCCCGGCCCAAAGTGATATGCTCATCAAGGCTCCGATCCGGCGACGCTTTCAGCCCGGACCGGGACCGATTCAGGAGCGGAGATGAGCACGGAAAGGAAGGCCGCCTACCGGTCGGCAGCGTGGTTCGGCAAAAACGACAGGGATGGTTTCGGGCATCGAAGCTGGATGCGCATCGAGGGGCTGCCGGGAGATGTTTTCGATGGCCGCCCGGTGATCGGCATCTGCAACACGTGGTCGGAGCTGACCCCCTGCAACGCGCATTTCCGCGAACTCGCCGAGCGTGTGAAACGCGGCGTCTGGCAGGCCGGCGGTTTCCCCGTGGAGTTCCCGGTCACTTCGCTCGGCGAGTCCCTCATGCGCCCCACCGCCATGCTTTTCCGCAACCTGGCCAGCATGGACGTGGAGGAATCCATCCGCGCCAATCCGATTGACGGCGTCGTGCTACTGTGCGGCTGCGACAAAACCACCCCTTCGCTGGTGATGGGCGCGGCCAGTTGCGACATCCCTGCCCTGGTGGTTTCGGGCGGTCCCATGTTGAACGGCAAATATCAGGGCCGCGACATTGGCTCCGGCACCGACGTCTGGCGGTTCAACGAAGAAGTCCGGGCCGGGACGATGACGCTTCCCCAATTCATGCAGGCGGAGGCTTGCATGTCGCGCTCGGCGGGTCACTGCATGACCATGGGCACCGCGTCCACCATGGCCTCCCTGGTGGAAGCGCTAGGACTCTCGCTGCCGGAGAACGCGGCCATTCCAGCCGCCGATTCGCGCCGCTCCGCGCTGGCCCACTTGGCCGGACGCCGCATCGTGGAGATGGTTGCCGAGGACCTGCGCATCTCGCGCATCCTCACCCGCGAGGCTTTCGAGAACGCCATCCGCGTGAATGCCGCCTTGGGTGGGTCCACCAACGCGGTGATTCACCTGCTGGCGATTGCCGGCCGGGTCGGCGTTCCTCTCAGCCTGGGCGATTGGGATCGGCTGGGCCACGATTGCCCCACACTGGTCAACCTGATGCCGTCGGGCCAATATCTGATGGAGGACTTCTATTACGCCGGCGGCGTGCCGGCGGTGGTGCGTGCTCTGGGAGAGCACGGCCTGCTACACCGCGACGCCCTCACGGTAAATGGCAAGACGATTTGGGAGAATTGCCGCGAGGCTCCTAACTGGAACGCGGACGTGATCCGCCCCTGGGACCGGCCGCTGGTGGAGCGCGGCGGCATCGCCATACTGCGCGGCAACCTTGCACCGGATGGCGCGGTGATTAAGCCCTCCGCCGCCTCGGCGCACCTGATGCGCCACCAAGGCAGGGCCATCGTGTTCGAGAACATCGAAGACTACAAGCAGCGCGTGGAAGACCCTGCTTTGGAGGCCGACGAAAACAGCATTCTGGTACTCAAGAATTGCGGCCCCAAGGGCTACCCCGGAATGCCCGAAGTGGGCAACATGGGCCTTCCCCCGAAACTCTTGAAGCGCGGCGTCACCGATGTGGTGCGGATCTCCGACGCGCGTATGAGCGGCACCGCCTATGGCACCGTGGTGCTGCACGTGTGCCCGGAAGCGGCCATCGGCGGCCCGTTGGCGCACGTCCGCGACGGTGACCGCATCGAGTTGGACGTGGAAGAGCGCCGCCTGCACCTGGATGTACCAGACGAGGAGATCGCCCGCCGGCGCTCCGCCTGGCAGCCGTCGCCACCACCCATGTCCGGCGGCTACCAGCGCCTGTACTTCGAACACGTCCTGCAGGCGGATACCGGCGCCGACCTGGATTTTCTCCTCGGTTGCCGCGGCCACGTGGTGACGAGGGAATCGCATTGAGCGCCCCAACCGCCTTGACGGGTACGCCGCGGCCCACACGGACTCGTTTCGTGGTTCTCACGCTGCTGTTCGTCTCGGTGGTCATCAACTACCTGGACCGCGCCAATCTGTCAATTGCCGCGCCGCTTCTGGGGAAGGAATTGGGCATCGATTCCATCCGCATGGGGCTTGTGTTTTCGGCCTTCGGCTGGAGCTACGTGTTCTGCCAGGTTCCGGGCGGCTGGCTGGTGGACCGGATTGCGCCCCGCAAGCTGTACGGCGTGCTGATTGCCCTGTGGTCCGTAGCCACAGGGCTGCTGGGATTTTCCGCCGGGCTGGCCATGTTATTCGCGCTCCGGCTGGCCATAGGTTTGCTGGAAGCGCCGTCGTTTCCGATCAACAACCGGGTGGTGACCACCTGGTTCCCGGAACGCGAACGCGCCACCGCCATCGGCTGCTACACCTCTGGCCAGTTTGTCGGCCTGGCGTTTTTGACACCGGTCCTGATGTATCTCCAGGTTCATCTCGGCTGGCGCAGCATATTCATCTCGGTGGGCGTCCTGGGCCTTGTCTGGGGCGCTGTCTGGTACGTGGTGTATCGGGACCCGCTGGCTTGCCGCGGCGCCAATCCGGCGGAGATCGACTGGATCCGCCGCGGAGGTGGCCTGGTGGACCTAAGCGATCAGGACACGCGCCGCCGCCACGAGGCCTTTCATCTCGCCGACCTCGGCCAGGTGTTGAGTAAGTCCAAGCTATGGGGGATTTACATCGGTCAATACGCACTTACTTCCACGCTATGGTTCTTTCTCACGTGGTTCCCGACTTACCTGGTCCAGTACCGCGGCCTTAGCTTTGAGAGGGCCGGCCTGCTCGCCTCGTTCCCGTTCCTGGGGGCATTCTGCGGGGTGCTCTGCTCCGGGGTGGTCTCGGATTTCCTGGTGCGGCGCGGTTTTTCGCTGAGCGTCGCGCGTAAGACCCCCATTGTTACGGGCTTGCTGCTTTCGACGGCCATCATCGGCGCCAACTACGTCCGCACGCCCAACTGGATCATCGCCTTTATGGGCATTGCATTCTTCGGCAACGGGCTGGCGTCGATCACCTGGTCGCTGGTATCCACGGTTGCCCCGAAGCACCTGATTGGATTGACCGGCGGGGTCTTCAACTTCATCGGGAACATTTCCTCGATCAGCGTGCCAGTGATTATCGGCACGTTGGTGCGCGGCGGCGATTTCTCGCTGGCCCTCACGTATATCTCGGGGCTGGCTCTGATGGGAGCGTTATCGTACATCCTGGTGGTTGGGAGAATCGAACGGCTCCCGGACACACCGGCCGCAGGGGCGCCGTCATAGTCAGCCGGACCAGCGTCAGAAGACATCGGAATCTTTGCCGATACCACCGCGCCCGGATATCCCGTCCGTACCTGCGCAGTTCCTGACCAATCCGATGTCATGGGACACTGCCGGGGACGTGAAACAACCGCCACAGATCTGCTCTCCCCGCGTGTTGGCCACTGCAATAAGGCTTGGCCGGGCCTGACGGGAGGATTTTTCCACGGTTCACACCGGACGGTATCGGCAAAGTCGTCGGCGGAACTTCTGCCCCGCCTTTGGCAAAAGTTACGGCTGACTGCGTCTAACTTAACTAAGCGGAAGCGGCGGCACTGGTCACCTCTGGAACCTAATGCGGCTGGGCGGCGATGGTTTCGAGCTGGCCGATATGGTTCAGGTCGTGGCCGGCCATGGTTTCGACGATAGTTTGGAAAGTCATGTCGCCGCGTTCGGGGTGCGTCACCACCTTACTCCAGAGGGCGGCGGGGGTGGCGGCGA
>DATJRE010000416.1:0-9984 GCA_035505095.1 Bryobacteraceae bacterium
AACCTCGGGGCCGATCCGCCGTGCTCCTAATTCGCGTCGTACCCCTCTCGCTTTGCTTTCTTTGCGGCTTGGCGGCTTGGCGAGAGATCCACGAAGGCCGCATCTACCTGCCCCGGTACGCGGGAACCGCGAGTCACGCCGTTAGAACGAACGCGGATCGGGTCCATCCAGTTGCCCGCACAGAAGCCACGAGGGCAATGCACTCGGCCCTTTTGGCCGAGCCGCTTGAATCGGGATATTTAATCTACCGGCTTGGCGAGAGATCCACGAAGGCCGCGTCTACCTGCCTCGCCGGTTCACACCAGTCCGACGCGATGCAGCTTCATCAGGTTGGTGGTGCCGGGTCGGCCCACTGGTTGGCCTGCCAGAAAAACCACCAGTTGGCCTTCGCGCAGATAACCGCCCTCCACCATCACGCGGTCCATCTGGCCCAGCATTTCGTCGGTGTTGGAAACGTCCGGCGCCAGAATCGGGATCACCCCGTAATTCACCGAAAGCTGCCGCGCGGTGGTATCGTGCGGAGTAACCGCGAACACGCTCACCGGCGGGCGGTAGCGCGAGACCAGCCGCGCGCTGGAGCCCGTGGAGGTGAATACCACGATGGCCGCCGCCCCGGAGTCGCGCGCCGCATGGTAGGCCGCGTCGGAGAGGATCTCCGCGGCGCTGGGCACCGCCGTATGGGGCGGCTCCTGATAGCCCTTGTTGCGGATGGAGGCCTCCGCTTCGCCGGCGATCCGCGTCATGAAGCGTACCGCCTCCACGGGGTATTTGCCAACCGAGGTTTCGGCCGAAAGCATCACCGCGTCCGAGCCGTCGTAGATGGCATTGGCCACATCGCTCACTTCGGCGCGCGTGGGGGTGGGTTTCTCGATCATGGACTCCAGCATCTGGGTCGCCGTGATCACGAAGCGCCCTTTGCGGCGCGCCCGCCGGATGATGGACTTCTGAATGCGCGGCACCCGTTCGAGCGAAGTTTCCACGCCCAAATCGCCGCGCGCCACCATCACTCCGTCGGTGGCGTTCAGAATCGGCTCGATGTTGTCCCATCCCTCGGGCTTCTCGATTTTGGCCACGATGGCAACCGGCCGCTTGGCCAGGCGGTCGCGCAAGTGCTGCACATCGCCCGCCGTGCGCACGAAGGAAAGCGCCACCAGATCGATTCCGGCATTCAGCCCGAAGTGCAAATCGTGCAGGTCCTTCTCGGTCAGCGAGGGGGTATTCAATTGAACGCCGGGCAGGTTGATGCCCTTGTGGTCGCCGATAGGGCCGCCGCTGACCACCTCGGTGCGCACGGAAACATCGTCGCAGACCACGGCGCGCAGTTCGATGCTGCCGTCGGCCAGCAGGATGCGATCGCCGGCCTTGACATCGCGCGCGAATCCGGCGTAGCCGGTGGAGGCCTGCTCGGAGTTGCCCAACACGGTCTCGGTTGTGATGGTGAAGGCGGCGCCGTTTTGCAGCACGCAGCCGCCGTTTTCAAAGCAGCCGAGCCGGATCTTGGGACCCTGCAGGTCCAGCAGGATGCCGGCGTGAATATGGGCCTGTCGCGCGGCAGTTCGCACTGCCTCAATGCGCGCGGCGTGCTCCTCCTGCGTGCCGTGCGAAGCGTTCAGCCGGAAAACATCCACTCCGGCCGCCAGAAGTTGATCCAGTATGCCCGGCCCGTCGGTAGCCGGTCCCAGGGTGGCGACGATTTTTGTATTTGGCACCTCCTTCCATTGTGCCCCGGCGGCGGCGCCCGCCGCATAGCCGCGGCCGTTCCGGGTGCGCGAAATGAAAGTGAGGGATTTGCGGAAGCCCCGTCCATCCGGGTAATCCTGGGCGAAGGAGCACTTGAGGCAGAGCCGCGACCGTTGGGGAGCGCTGGAATTGTGGCGCAACACTGACGTTTGCTCCCGTACTATCACCTTTGGCTACCCTGTACTAGCCCATACTCGATTGAAAACAGGACTGTTAACACTTCCCACGAGCCTTTGGGCGGGATACACTGAAATCGCGATGAGGTTCGCAATGTCCCATCAAGCTCTATTGCCTGGCGGCGTGTCCACAGCCTTGTTCTGGCTGATCGGCGCGGGTCTGGTCCTGTTGAGTCTACAACTCCGCCGGTTTTCGGCGGCGCGCCAGATCACCGCCACCGCCTTGGTTCACCGGCGCGCCACAGCTCCGCGGGACCTGGTTGCCGGTCCGTAATGCGCCGGCTCTCACTGCGAGTAGTATCCGTCGCGGGTGCGCACAATCAGGGCGCGGTTTTTCACGGTGAGCCTGATCCTGTGAAACTTCCCGGCGTGACTCGGCCGGTCCGGCGTATAGCCGAGGCTGTACTGGTTGCGAAGCAACTCTTCGATTTCTGAGAATACTTTCTCAATCGGCTCGTCCGCAGAGACCTCGAACGCTTCTCCGCCGGTTTCGGCCGCCATTCGCTGGAGTGCGTGTTTGCCGTGTTCTTCGGCCATCCCCAACACCAGCGCCCTGCCCGGGCGGTAGGCCGGGTTGTGGCCGGCGAAGCGGATGGTGTAGAGGATGGTGTCGGCCCTTTGGGCAAATTCGATGGCCGTGCCGATGGAGGTCTTGTCGCGGAAGGAAACCCCATCCGTCAGCAGGATAAATGCCTTGCGCCCTTTCTGCTTGCGCATCAGGTTTTCGGACGATTGGCGAACGGCCTCATAAAGCAGCGTGGCGGCCTTGCCTGGTATTTGCAGCCGCGCGAGCGCCGCCTCCAGGTCTTGCCGTGAGGAGGTCATGTCCTGGAGAACCTGCACCTTCTCGTCGAAGGAAACCACCAAGGCGCGGTCGATTTTCTCGCGCAGCACCTGGGAAAGGAAGGTGTCGCTGGCGCTGCGCTCGCGCTCCAGAACCTCGATCTGGCTTCGGCTGGTGTCCACCAGCAGGCCGAGGGTGAGCGGTAAACTGGATTCGCGCGCAATAGCGGATGGTCTGGGGCTTTCCGTCCTCTTCAAGAACGAAGTCTTCCTTATTAAGATCCTTAAACACGCGCCCGTCGCGGTCGTGCACCGTGGCCAGCAGAGAAACCACCCGCACGTCGGCGGAGAAGGTGGCGTCTTGGGCGCGTGCCGCCAGGGCCGCACCGAACAATAAACTTCGCCGCGAAATCATAGGGTCATCGGGCCGCCAGACGGCTTGCGCCGCAACTTAGCGTCTCGCCAATTCGCGGACCAGGTTACGTACAAAAACGAGGCCGTAGGTCAGACCAACTTCCCTTACCGCGTTGCGATGTCCGAATCCATCGGGAAGCCAGGTGCTGGCCACCAACCCCCCGGAAAGCGGTCCGACAAGGCGGGCCACCGAAAAGGCTCTGTGGCCGTCCTCTCCCTTTCGGGCTGTGAAAGTATCTTCGAGCGCGGCTTTGAACTTGGATGTGGAGCAATTGGGTTTGCAGGGCAGGAAGCGAAGGTCTTCGCGAAACAGGTCCCCAAGAGCATACTCCGTGGTGCCGCGGACGACAATTCCTCCGAAGGCCGAGCCGAATCGTTCCGCGTAACCTTGCGCGCCTTCGGGCCATTGGCTGGGCTGGAAGCGAGCCTGGTCGATGCCCGCATGGGCGCCCGCTTCCAGAATGGAGCCAACCCAGAACGTGTGCTGGAGGTAAGTATGAAATCTCTCGGCTTGAGTGGGCGGCGTGTATAAGGGGCCGGCTGGAGCGGACACGGAGCCGTTTCCGGCGCCCGCGTTGGCCGCCGGCTCCTGCTGCGCCCAAGTAGGTGGCGCAGTAAGTAATGCAGCGGCTAGTAAGATGGCGAATGGCTTCATTGATTTCCTCGAGACATCCTGTCGGCGAGAAACTTCACCAGCGCGGCCCGTTCGTCCGGCTCTAAAGTGCCATCGTGATTGGTGTCGAACCGGGCCGTTACGGCGCGCAGCCGTTGAGCCGCTCTTCGACCCAGCCCCGCCGGCTCGCCGCCCTCGGTGAGAAGCTGGTCCAAGCGATTCAGGAGGAACTCCCGCCGGAACCGGGGAACATCCTCCGGCCGCGGCAGCACCACCTGTAAGAACATCAGGGCCATCTCATCGGTGGTCTGTTCGCCATAAGTGACCCGCTTGGGCGGATTGGATGGGTTATGCGGGTTCGAGGCGGAGTTATCGTAAACATACTGCATCTCGATCCGCGTACCTTTCGGCAACTTGACCGGCGCGGCGTATCGATACTGCCCTTGCCAATTGAAATCCCAGTCTTTGATCCAGATCAGAGGCTCGGTTTTACCATCCGGAAGGCGGGCGTCCACTTTCATTTCCCGGCACAAGAGATGCGCGTGCGGCGTGATGCCGATCAGGTTCACATCCTCGGGCACCAGCGCCCAATCGGTAATCACCTGATGGGCGTCGCCGGGTGCGAGATCGATCTTGCGGGTGCCCAGGATCATGCCCGTCAGGCCCTTCTGTGGTGCGTCTCCGAAAGTGAGTCCGATCGACGATTGATCGGTTTCGGGCTTACCGGAGGGGTGGTAGTGAATCTGGATCACCAGGTCCGCCCCCTTACCCACGGTGTGCGCCACGCCGTCGGGAAGAGGCTCCGGGGTAGCGCCGGGCGCCCATCCGCCAAGCGCACCGGACGGCTGGATCTGCGGGCCGCCGAAGCACGGGTAGCCCGGCTCGGGTGTGGCGGCATCCAACTGGCGCGCCTGGCCGCTGGTATCCAGAAAGAACAGCGCGTGGTGCACCACTTGCGGATTGCCGGGGCGAAACTCCACGGTCTTCACATAGCGGTCGGCGGAGAAATTCAGCGGGATGACGAAGCACTGGTACCGGTCGAAGCCATCGGCTGGGATGGAAAACGATTCCGGCATGCTGAAAACCGCGTCGGGTTTGCCGGCCTGCCATCCCGAAGCGAACTGCGGCGGCGCCGGTTTGCGCTGCGGATCGCCTTCCGGAGCGCCGTTGCGGGCCCATTCGCCGATCAGCGCGATTTGCGCTGCGGTAAGCCGCCGTTCGTCCTGAAAGTGGCCGTAGCCCGCTTCCGCCTTCCACGGCGGCATGTAATGTTTGGCGGTGACGATGGCGATCAGCCCGGCTCGTTTGGCCGCATCGTTGTAGGTGAGAAGCGAAAACGGAGCCACCTGGCCGGGCCGATGGCACGTGGCGCAGTTCTGGTACAGGATGGGCGCGATGTCCTGGTTGAAGGTTGGGGTAGCGGCCAACCCATTCCCGGCCAGCCACAACCCGCACGCGGCGGTAACGGCGAATTTCATAGGTCTCCTGATCGGTCTCGGACGATGGCGCAGCCGATCGACCGGGTGAACGGCGTGGGCACGGGCTTACCAGCCAGAACCTCATCCAGGGCGTCCCGCAGGTCGTGAACCGTGGCTTGGGGCCGCTGCTTGCCGAAATCCGCCACCCGGTTATCGATGCGGCCGCGGTAGACCACTTTGCCCTCGGGTGTGAGCACCGCGGCCTCTGGCGTCACGGTAGCCCCGGTAAGCTGGACGAGGTCCTGCAGCGGGTCGAGAAGCAACGGGAAGCCATAGTGATAATCCCGGGCGTAGGCGGCCACTACCAACGGCGCCACACCCGGATCGGCCTCCACCGCGTAAGTACGCACGCCGCGCGGGGCGTAGGCCGCCTGAATGCGGTTCATTTCGGGGACGTAGCTGTTAGTGACCGGGCAATCGTTGGTGACGAAGAACAGCAGAATCGCCCTGGCCCCGCTCCAATCCGCGGGCGTATGGAGCGCCCCTACCGTATCGCGCAACTGGAAGGCCGGAACCGCCGGGTAGGCCCCCACGGCGGAGAACCACAGCAGCGCCATGCACAGGATCGCGAAGAAGAGGAATTCCAGAATTCTCTGTAGCATCTCAATCCTCTGGTCTCATGGTGACCCATGGCCGGCGCCGGCGACGTCCGAGTTTGTCCGCGGACTGCAAAGAATTGTAGGCCCGGGGTCACACGGCGGCTGCCGGAACCGGCAAGCGGATGGCGATCTCGAAGCCGCCCCCGTCGAGGTTGCACGCGGTGATGGTGCCATGGTGCAGACCGATGGCCCGTTTGGCAATCGCCAACCCGATGCCGAAGCCAGGCGACTCCGGGTCGGCGCGCTGCGGGGCACGGTAGAACGGCTCAAAAATCGCTCCGATGTTTTCGGCGGGGACTCCCGGCCCGCAGTCGCGGACGACGATCCGGTATTCCGACGGGTTCTCGCGCCAGGCATCTACCGTCACGGTGGTGCCTTCCGGCGTGTAGCGGATGGCGTTGCGCACGATGTTTTCGATAGCCTCGCGGAGAAGCTCCCGGTCGCCGGCCAACCGGCAGGTCCCGGCGCGCACAAGCGAGACCCGGCGCTTGCGGGCGGTGGCTTCGAAATCCGCGTCCGACACAATCGTCTCCATGAAATCGGCCAGTTCAATGATCTCGCGGTGCGGCGGCGCGGCGAAGGCATCGAAGCGCGACAAGCGCAGAATGCGATCGATTAAGGTATTGAGCCGCTCGGATTCCTGGTCGATCCGGTCGAGCGAGCCCTCAACGGCCGACGCGGGCGCGTGGCGGGCGTTGTTCACCGCCAGGTTGAGCCGCGTGAGCGGCGTGCGCAACTCGTGGGAAACGTCGCGCAGCAACTGGCGTTGCGAATCGACCAGGGTTTCGATGCGGCCGGCCATTTCGTCGAAATCGCGCGCGAGTTCGCGATATTCCGGCAGGCTGGAAGGGAAGGACGAAGCATCCGCCCGCGCCTTGAGATCGCCCGACGCGAACTGGCGGGCAACCAGCCGCAGGCGCATCAGGGGTGTGGAGAGGCACCATGCCAACCAGGAACACAGCAGCCCGGCGGTGGCGACGATGGCGGCAATGCGGCCGGCCCATCCCCACGCGTTGATGGGCACGTAGCCCACGCGGCGGGCGGGGAACCAGACGATCACGCGAAATTCCCGGCCATCGTGGGCGGTCACGATGCTGCCGGCCACCAGGCCCGTGCCATACATCTGGAACTGCGCCTTGTCCTGCGGGCGGAGCCGGCCGGCGAGGGCCCGGATGGCGCCCGGCGCGGGCCCTCCGGAGATCTCGTTCATTCCGGTGTCGAACACCAGGAAGCGCATCTTTTCGTCAGGATCGATGTGCTTCTCGGCGGCCTCCAGGGCCGGAACGCCGCCCTCATCGAGCGCGCGAACGGCCGTCTGGGCGATATAGTGAACGAAGTCCGATTCGTAAAAGCTCCAGGCAGCCAGCCGAATGGTGCGGCCGGTCCAAAGGGCGCCCAGCGCGGAGATGATTCCCACCAGCAGCACCGACCCCAGGAACCAGATGAAGATGAACTTCCGCATTCCGCCTCACGATCGAGGCCGCTCCACATCGGCATACATGTAGCCGACGTTGCGGATGCTTTTGATGCGCTCCAGGCCCTCGGGAGTGGCGCCCAGTTTGCGGCGCAGGGCGCTCACCAGGTTGTCGATGGAACGGTCGAACACGGAATACTCGCGGTCGAATACGCTTTTGGAAAGCTCTTCGCGGCGGAGCGGCGTTCCGGCCGATTCCATGAGCACGCGGAGCAGTTCGAACTCGCTGGTGGTGAGGGCCACCACCTGGTCATCGCGCCGCACGGTGTGGGTCAACAGGTCCATGCAGACGGAGCCGTGCTTCAGCTCGCGCCGGTTTTCGCCTGCCGGAGCCGGCCGCCCGCGGCCCGCCCGCCGGTGGATGGCATTGATGCGGGCCACCAGCTCGCGCACGCTGAAGGGCTTGGGCAGGTAGTCGTCAGCGCCGATTTCGAGACCCACGATGCGGTCGATTTCTTCACCGCGGGCGGTGAGCATGATCACCGGCACATCGGATTCGCGGCGCAGGCGCCGGAGCACCTCGAATCCGTTGATGTCCGGCAGATTCACGTCAAGCAGGATGAGTTCCAGATCCCGGTTCCGGCCGTGAGCAATGCCTTCTTCGGCGGATTGGGCGGTAGTGACACCGAAGCCCTCCTGCGCCAGCGACTGGGCCAGCAAATCGACCATTTCGCGATCGTCATCGATGACGAGGAGTCTCCTCACACCACAAGTATCGGACAGATCGGGGGCGACTCGCCGGCAGTGTGTGACTCGGCTCTATCCCAGCTCCTCCAGGTTCACCGGGAGCTTGCGTACCCGCTTGCCCGTGGCGCCGTACAGCGCATTACACATGGCCGGCGCGATGCCCGGAGTACTGGCCTCGCCGATGCCGCCGGGAGCCTCGTGGCTGGCCACGATGTGGACCTCCACTTTGGGCATTTCGTCGATGCGCAGCATGTCGTAGTTGTTGAAGTTGCTCTGCTGCACGCGCCCGCGCTCCAGCGTGATGCCGCCCTTCAAGGCCGCCGTCAGCCCGAACACGATCCCGCTCCGGATCTGTTGCTCGATGCCTGACGGGTTGACCGCGTGGCCGCAATCCACGGCGCACACCACGCGGTGCACCCGCACTTTGCCGCGCTCCACGGAAACCTCGGCGATCTGCACAGTGTTGCTGCCGATGTTGTTCGAAAGCCCCACGCCGCGCGCGTGCCCCGCCGGAAGCGGTTTGCCCCAGCCGGCTTTATCGGCCGCCAGTTCCAGCGCCGCTTTCAGCCGCGGCACATTCGCCAGCAGGCGCAGGCGCAATTCCACGGGATCCTTCTTGCCCTGCGCGGCCAGCTCGTCGAGGAACGACTCGGCGAAAAACACATTCTGCGAGTAGCCCACCGAGCGCCAGTAACTCACCGGAATTCCCTGGTCTACCGGGTGGTAATCGACCAGCAGGTGCGGGATGGCGTAGGGCATGTTGGCGATTCCCTCGGTGGCGGTCCCTCCGCCGCCGAACGGCGGACAGGCGATGCGCGTGGTCCAGGCTACCGGCCAGCCGTCCGCATCCAGCCCACCCACGAAATGGCCGTAGGATGCCGGGCGGTACCAATCCTGCTGCAAGTCGTCCTCGCGCGACCACGTCAGCTTCACCGGCACGCCCGCGGCTTTGGACACTTCCACCGCTTCGCCGATGTAATCCGACCGCGCCCGGCGTCCGAAGCCGCCGCCCATGTACTTGGTGTAGATCTTTACCGCATCGGGCGGCAGGCCGGTAATCCGGCGCGCTTCATTGAACGCCGCTGTCTGGCCCTGCGTGGAGGCCCACACGTCACAGCCATCCGGCCGCACGTGCGCCGTGGCGTTCAGCGGCTCCATGGGCGCGTGCGCCAGGAACGGCACCTGGTAAACGGCTTCCACTTTGTGGGCCGCGCCGGCCAAAGCGGTTTCGGCATCGCCCACCTTGCGCGCGGTCTGCCCCGGCTGGGCCATCAATCCGGCGAAGGTTTGGGTGAGGCTTGCGGTGCTCACCGCCGCCACGGGACCTTCGTCCCACTCGACCTGGAGCGCGCGCCGGCCCTGCATGGCGGACCAGGTATTATCGGCCAGCACGGCAACGCCATTCGGAATGGCGATCACGTTCTTCACGCCCGGCACGGCTTTGGCTTTGGTGGCATCGAAACGCGCCACCTTGCCGCCGAATACCGGGCAGCGCGCCACCACGGCGTATTGCATTCCGGGCAGCCGCACGTCGATCCCGAAAACCGCGCTGCCATCCACCTTAGCGGGCGTATCCAGCCGTTTGGTGGCCTTGCCAATGATCTGGAACTGGCTGGGATCTTTCAGCGTGATGCCCTGTGGCGGCGGCACTTTGGAGGCGGCCACCGCCAGGCTGCCGTAGCTCAAGCGCGCGCCACTGGCCGGGTTCACCACGAAGCTGTTTTCGGCGCGGAGCGAGGCGCGGTCCACGCTCCACTGCTGGGCCGCCGCTTCTTTCAACATCTCGCGTGCGGTGGCGCCCGCGCGGCGCAGCGATTCCCACGAGGTGCGAATGCTGGCGCTGCCCACCACCCCCTGGTTGCGGCCGAACTCGGGGTTGACGCCCGGGAAATCGGTGTGGATCTTTTTCCAATCGCACTCCAATTCCTCGGCCAGCAACATGGAAAGCGAGGTTACCGTGCCCTGCCCCATCTCGGCCTTGTGGATGTAGAACAGCACCGAGTCATCCGCGCCCACGTAG
>DATJRE010000417.1:0-4163 GCA_035505095.1 Bryobacteraceae bacterium
GCCTGGCCGATCAGACCGCGTGCCGCAGCAGCCGGTAGCGCCGGCTGGCCCGCAGGCCGATCAGCTCCGCGACTTCTCCCAAAAATGTGGGCACATTTTCGGTATGGATCGAAAACCGGTGGCGGGCCCGGCCGCTGCGCGGCAGATCGAGGCCTTCCGTTCCGGTGACCAGCGCCGTGGCAGGCTGATACTCCTTGACGCGGGCGTATGACAGCACATCCCGCCCGGAGGTGGAGTCTCCCAATGCCGCCGCGCTCAGTACCAGCGCATAGCGGCCTTCATCCAACTTGGCGAAGGCCTCCGATGGGGTGGCAGCTACATCTACGGCGTAACCGGCCGCGATCAGAATCGTTTGCAGCGCCAGACGCGACGCCAGCTCGCCATGAACCAGCAAAACCCTGGCCAATTCCAGCGGACGGCGGGTACGTTCCATCTTTGCGGCGGGGTGACTCATCGATCCATTTTTAACTTTAAACCGAAATCAACAAAAATGGACCTTCTAATTTGAGCTATGCCGCCGTGACCCGATTTACCCCATACAATTCATTCGATTGCGGGGGTACGGCTAGTATTAACCGGGAGTTCTTTGTAAATTCCCACTTTACAGTGGGGCTATTGCCAGCGCCCCAACCCGCCAGTATATCCACTAATACGTGGTGTACCAGCGGTCCGCGCTACCGGCGCCTACCCCGCCACGGCCTCAGCCAGATGCGGCTGGTACACGCAGCGCGGGTCTTCGGCAAGGTAATCCCCGGTGAGGGCGTAGGCGCGTGAGCGCGAGCCGCCGCAGACCTTCTGGTATTCGCAAATGCCGCACTTCCCCTCGCGCTGGGTGGTATCGCGCAAGGTGCGGAACAGCGGCGAGTCGCGGTAAACGCTGGTCAGCGAGTCCTGCAGCACGTTTCCGCCGCTCACCGGCAGGAAGCCGCTGGGGAAAATCTCGCCGGTGTGGGAGACGAAAACGAACCCCTTACCGTCGCTGACCCCGGCGGTACGCCACGCCACGCCCTTGGCGTTCTCGTTTTCGGTCACCCCGTGCTCCGCCCTCACCCGCTGCGCCACATAGCGGCGATAGTGCATGGCCTCGGTGGTCTTGATGCCGAACGGGGCAGTCTTGGAGAGGTCGTACATGAACTCGAACACCTGTTCATATTCTTCGGCACGCAGATCGTCCTGTTCCGCAGCGCGGCCGGTCACAATCAGGAAGAACAGGCTCCACATTTTGGTGCGGACCTCGCGGGCGATCTCGGCCATCTCCCGCAGGCGCGCCATGTTGCGCCGCGTGACGGTGGTCTGAAGCTGCGTATCCAGTCCGATATCCCGGGCGTGCGTGAGAGCAAACATGGCGCGGTCGAAAGTGCCCGGGATGCCGCGGAAATCGTCGTGCGACGCCGCGTCCGGCCCGTCCAGGCTCAGGGCCATGCGGCTGATGCCGGCGGTCTGAAAGCCCTCAATCGCCTCGGCGGTGAGCAGGGGCGTGGCGCTCGGCGTCACGTTGGTCCGCAGCCCCAGGCCCACGCTGTGGCGGATCAACTCGAACAGGTCGGGCCGCTTCAGCGGATCGCCGCCCGTGAAAACCATCAGCGGCTCGCCGAAGCGGCGGATCTCGTCCAGCAGGCGGTAGCCCTGTTCGGTGGTCAGTTCAGAGGGGTGGCGTTCAGATTGAGCGGAGGCGCGGCAGTGGACGCAGGCCAGGTCGCAGGCCTGGGTAACCTCCCAGATCACCAGCATTGGGGATTGATCGAAGTTCATAGAAGAAACTCATGTGCATTTCAGAGTCCACAGTCCGAATGCCGTGAATGCGTTGCATATTTCAACAGTTGCGGGTCTGAATCTAGTGGTTGGGGCATTTGACGCACCCATCACCCAGGCCAGAGCGCCAGGGCCGATTTACGGCGCGGTTCGCGCGGCGCCCCGGGGCGTGGCGGTTACAATGCTGCCGGGCCGCTACAATAAGGTTTCCAGTGAAACCTGACGGTCTCTTCATCAGCTTCGAGGGCATGGACGGGTCGGGGAAAACCACCCAGATGCATCGCCTGGCGGCGCGCCTGCGAGCCATGGGGCGCACGGTGCTCGAAACCGCCGAACCGGGCGGCACTCCCATCGGCCAGAAGATTCGCCGCATCCTGTTGGATTCGGCCAACCAGGAACTCAGCCCCTCCGCCGAACTGCTGCTGTATTTCGCCTCCCGCGCGCAGAATGTCGAGGAGTGGATCCGCCCAGCCCTCAATCGCGGCGAAATCGTTCTGGCCGACCGGTTTACCGATTCTTCGCTGGTCTACCAGGGCCGCGGCCGAGGCTTGGGGGAAGACACCGTGATGGCTCTGGACCGCATCGCCTGCCGGGGTCTGAAACCGCGCCTCACCGTCCTGGTGGAGATCGACCCCGAAACCAGCCTGGCGCGGGCACGGTCCCGCAACGCCGCCCAACCGCACTGCGAAACCCGCATGGACGACCAGTCGCTGGAATTCCACCGCACGGTGTACCAGGGCTACCGTGCGCTGGCCGAACGCGAACCGGAGCGGGTCAAGCCGGTGGACGGATGCGCCCCCATCGACACCATCGAGCAGCGTGTGTGGGAACTGGTGGCGCCCTATGTTTGAACGGTTTTGGGGCAACCGCCACGTTACCGCCGCGCTGGAGCAGATGCTGGCGCAGAATCGCCTGGCCCAAACCCTGCTGTTTTCCGGACCCGAGGGAGTCGGCAAGGCCACCCTGGCCCGGCGGTTGGGCGCCCGCCTGCTCGACCACCCCGAGCGGATCGAACTTGACGACCTGAGCCTGCCGGTGAATCTCGAAACCGTGGCCGATCGCGAAAAACTGCCCGCCGATAAACGCAACGACGACCCGCTGCTGTTTGCCTCCCACCCCGATTTCGAAACCTACGCCCCGGATGGCCCGTTGCGCCAGATCACCATCCCGCAGACCCGCCTGTTGAAGGAACGGGCGCAGTTTCTGCCCAATCAAGGCAGCCGGCGGATTTTCCTGATCGACCACGTGGACCGGGCCAACGACCAGGCGGCCAATTCGCTGTTGAAAACCCTGGAAGAGCCGCCGCCGCACCTCGTCGTGATCCTCACCGCGGAAAATGCCTACGACCTGCTGCCCACCATCCGCTCGCGGGCCGTGCCGTTTCAATTTGCGCCGCTGGCGCCGGAGGAAATGCGGGAGTTTGCCGCGGCGCACGGCCTGGAACGCGCGGAGCGGCGCATCGCCCTGGCCGGAGGCAGTCCGGGAGTGGCCGCATCGCTCGACCTGGAGGCTTACGACCGGCGGCGCGGGGCCATGCTGGGGCTGCTCAAGGCCGCGTCCGGCACGGCCCCCTTTGGCACGTGGATGCCGCTTTCCGAAGGCATCGGGCGCGCCAAAAGCGACAAGCTGGAGCTATACCTGAAGGTGCTCTACGACCTGCTGCGCGACGTCCTGCTGCTTCGGGAAGGCGTGGCGGAGATCCGCAACCAGGACATCCGCCGGGAGTTGCAGGCTTTGGCTGCGGTGGTCGAGTTCGCATGGATCCGCCGAGCGGTGGCCAAGGTGGACGAGATTGTCGAATTCCTGCGGCGCAACATCCAGAAGACCATCGCCCTGGACGCGCTGATCATGGAACTGCGCGGTGCCTCCCCGCCCACCTGAGCCGGCGGCGCGCCAGCGGCCGGTTGGCCCCAACGCCGCGGAGCCGTCCGTTCCGCCCGTGGTGAAAGCCCACAACCTGGCTCATCCAACTGCGCCGGGCCGGCCGAAAACCGGAGGGGCCAGTAACATGGGGCGGCGCGAAGGCGTGGTCGCCGGGCCGGGTGGTGTGGGATCGCGCGGCGCCGGCTGCCCGCGTTCGCCGAGGCCAGTTCGCCGGGCTTCCAACTGCGCCCGGTCCGACTGCCGGGCATCCGTCGAAATCGGCGGCCACTGGAACGCTGCTCCCGTGCTGGTGGTGTGGGACCGCCGCGCGCCGGCTGCCGGCGATCCCCAGGGAGGCGATTCGGTCAATTCCCGGCTGCGCTGGGTTCACGCAGGGAACTCGGGCGAGCTGTAACATTGGGGCCTCCGGAAAGCATCTTAAGCTGAGATGGAGAACCCGGTGGCGGGGGCCAGGGCGGCGAAAAAAGCGAACTAAGGCTGCCCGGAACTCAATCATTAATATAGCTCGTCATGCGTCTTTTTCTGCC
>DATJRE010000418.1:0-7101 GCA_035505095.1 Bryobacteraceae bacterium
GTCGGGTAAGGACTCGTATTCTGTGGAATGATTGCGGCGAAGCTGATCCTGTGCCCGCCCATTGGTTGGCCGAATGTAGATGCACTCATAGTGGGACTCATCGGATTGCATGCGGAAGGCGATCCCGATGAATCCGCGATCGGACTTCACGGCTGTCCTGGAGAGTGCGCCAGCGAGGTCGACATCGATCGTTCCGTCGTGGAATGTATAGGCACGAAGTATAGCCAGCAGTTGGCCCGGTCCGCTCGGCTGTTCGATGAGCTTCAGCGCTTTCCGGCCGCGATAGGTGGTCACCTCCGCCTGCGTATTCTTCAGCTCGAGCCTGCCGAGGTCCGTCAGTGGAATTTTCTCTGCGTGTAATGGCGCCCCGCACAATAACAAAACGGCGAGGTGTTGCGCAAACCTCACGCGGCACCTCGCAGCGCCACGATTCTCTGCACGCACAGACCATGCGAAAAATCCCCGGTACTTGTCACTGCTTCGCCGGTCGCATCCAGGGGGTGAATGTAATTCCGACTAACAGTCCTTCTGGAGAAATGAACCGGCTGACGGTCTGGCCCCACGGTTCTTTCTTGTTCCGGATCAGCATTCGATAACCTCGCGATTCAAGTTCTGCTGTCGTCTTCTCCACGTCTTCTACATCGAACTCGAGCCAGGCTTGTGGAGTGGGGACACTTTCGGGCCAGGAATCTTTTCCAAAACATGACTGCGCCGCCTCGGAAAGTGGCCAGAGAGCGAACTCCTTCGCGCCCTTCAAGTCGCTCGTATGAAGATATCCGCCGGTCTCCTCCTTGAGGGTAATGCCCAGCGCTCCTCCGTACAGCTTGCGGCTCGCGGCCGTATCCGGCACGATCGGACCGAAGCCCGCAATGAATAACACTCCGCTAGCTCCGATTTGTTCCATGGCGTTTCCTCTTCCTGCGATCCGCGCAATGCCGAGCCTGGTCAATCCGGCCAACAGGTCTCTCCTGTTCATGGACTAACGATAGTTGGTGGGCGAATTCTCGGTCTTGAACAAATCGGACATGCTCAGCGTGCTCGCCACGGAGCGCAGCAACAAAGCCGGCGAGCAGCTGGCAAACCGCTGAACCTCGCGTGTCATGTGCGCCTGATCGCTGTAACCTGCATTCGCGGCCAAATCTGCCAGGGTTCGGCGGGGACCCGCTCGGTGAGCCTCATTCAGAAGACGCTGGAACCGCAATACGCGCTGAAACATCTTGGGGCCATACCCGGCTGAAATCACGAACCGTCGCTGAAGCTGCCGGCTGCTCATTCCCAGCCATTTACTCATTCGCTCGACTCGCGCGCTCGGGTTTTGTGCAATCCATTGGATGGCCGCTCTCGTTTCATGGTCGACAGGAGGGGCATTGGCGACGCGCGCGAGCAGGGCCTTTTCCATCGCCGCCACCTGCCCGACCAGAGCGGCCTGGTCGGGAACGCGCGAATACGCGGCGATTCCTCCCCTGCCCCACAGTTCAGCGAGCGGTACCGACAGGTTGAGCAGTTCGGACGCAGGCAAGCCCAGGAGGCTTGATGCAAGTCCGGGATGGCAGCGTGCACCGAGGATATGTGTGCCGGGCGGAAGATTGGCATCGAATGGCTCAGTCCATGGGCCGATGACCATCGGAAGTCCATTCACGAGCAGTATATCGACGCAACAGTCAGGCAAGACCCGCTGTTTGAATCCAGAGGACGCATGTATAGTCTGAGTCCAGAAACAGAGCAGATAGCCGGCGAGAGCCGGGGGCGGGCGGAATTCGCGGTAATCGGAAATTGGGAGGCCCATATGCTGATCGCGATTCACGGGTAACTCTCAATCTGCTTGCGTTACCCGATGGAAATCAAGGAACGCGGACTTGGCTTAAAGCTCCCCCTCAATAATGAGACAACTCCGTTCCTGTTGCCAGTGAGCGGAACTGGGATCTGGCACGCATTCAGAGATTGACAGTGATCTAACCTCACTTGTTGCGAAATCGCCAATGCGCTCACCGAGGCGGATTATTGCCGTAATACCGGGATTGCGGAACTTTGGCGCTCTACTCATCAGGGCTGAGGGGCGCGCCTGCACAGCCACCCCGGCGAAACGGTGTTTCGCCAGGACCCCGGCTGCCCACCCTCACGCCCTGGCGTCTCCTCGCTGGCGAGGAAACGCCACCGATTCTGAAAGGTATTGCCGGATGACCGGCTTTGCGGAAGTTTCGGGAAGGACATCCCTCAGGGGCTGAAAGCCCGAGCCATTGGGGAGCTTATCGGCACGACTGAACGTCGTGCCCCTTCACATTTCGGTTCCCTGCTCCTGAAGATTGGAAGGGCGGCCGCTGTTGTTCTTGCCTATCCACGAATGCACGTTTGGGCAGGGGTTCGGGATGACAACGGTTGGTAATGGTACCGGGTGACCGGCTTTGCGGAAGTTTCGGGAGGGACATCCCTCAGGGGCTGAAAGCCCGAGCCATTGGGGAGCTTATCGGCACGACTGAACGTCGTGCCCTTTCACATTTCGGTTCCCTGCTCCCTGAAGATCGGAAGGGCGGCCGCTGTTATTCCTCCCTATCCACGAATGCACATTCGCGCAGGGGTTCGGGATGGGCGGCCGAAACTGCCGGAAGGCCGACTGCACGGCCGGAACCCGTGAATGAGTGCTAAGGCGTGTTGGCGTCAATTTAGAGGGAAACCCCTCTGGAGCTTAAGCGCGGGCCCGGCGCGTCAATCTGCGCTCCCGGCGGGCTCGACGATCAACTGCTCGCCCGACTTGAGCCTTTCAGCCTCTTCGACCGTGAGTGGAGGGCCGGTAATTTGCATCCCGCCAAGCTCAGCGGCGGCAATAAGCTGCGGGATGTCCGAGACAGTAAGGTTCTGTTGCTGAATCGTTGGGAAGAACTCTTTGAATCCGCCAGGACCACCTGGTGTAACGGTTATTGTTAGATGAACGGGCCGATCATCGATGGATTTCCAGGCATGGGGAATGGCCGACGGAAGGGAAATCATGTCTCCCGCATACAAGACCCCGCAACAGTCAGGGCTCCAAACGGCAATCGTGCCTTCAAGGACCTGAAAGACTTCGTCCTGAACGTAGTGCAAGTGACGAGGCGGCCCGAAACCGGCCGGCGCGCGGTAATCGAGAATGCAAAAGCTGTTGTTGGGGTCGAGGCGGAGTGCACGAATGCAAGCCATTTCGCCCCAGGAGGTAATGGCAAATTCGCCCAGACTCTGTGCCCGGCTAACGATCGTGGATCTCGGGTTGTCAGACATGCGGTGGATTGTAATCATCGATATTCGGTGTGGCAAAAACTTATTTGTGTCGGCTGATCGCCGATTCGGGATTTTGGTCCTCATGAATCTCGAAGTGCGCGTCATCGCCAATGCGCGCACCGAGTGCGGATTATTGCCGTAATGCCGGGATTGCGGAAACCGGGTGGTTGCGGGCGCCTCAGACGCCGACCGGCCTGAGGGGCGCCGGCTCTTCGCGCATCCGGCTCACGCGTCCCTTCCAGTACTGGAGCGAATCCTGGAAGGTTTTCGACCCGGCCAGCTCGAAGCGGTCCGGGAAATCCGAGTCGCCGGCGAAGCGCGCCACCTGGACCCAGAGATCGGCTTCGAACATGTCCTTCTGCGCCTGGAGGATCAGCATGTAGGCGATTTCGGGGCCGGAATGGTCTTCGTAGCCGTTAGGACCCGTGTGCTTGCCGAAGCCGTCGTCGCTCGCATTTTTCTCGGCGATGGCCAGAAGGTATTCGCGATCCTGGACCACATTTTCAAACGGCCCGTTGACCTCCATGGCCGCACGAATATCCAGGCAACGGGTGAGACGCCGCGCCGCCTGGGCGATGGCCCATTTCTGCAGCTCTTTTTCCAGTGACCCGCCGGCATCGGGCGTATTGGGCAGGGTAGCGCTCTCGCCGACGTGCACCGACCACGCATGGTCGCAGATCGCCATCACCTGTTTCACGAACTTCTCGTTGGCCGCCTGCACATTGGCGGCGCGCGAGTCTCCAGGAGCCGCGGCCAGCGTCTCCGGCTTTCCCGCCGGATGATTCGGGGCCAAACGCAGCCAGCGGGTCAGGCCTTCTTCAACGCGAGCCTTCAGCGCCTCGAGCTGCTGCGTTTCGTCAGCTTCTTCCGGTTCTTCGAAGCGTTGTGCTGCCGAACGCTCAGGTTGCCGTGCGTCCGGCTCCTGGAGCCGCCAGGACGATGGAAGTGCAGGCTCGTGAGTCTCCGGTTCCCAGGAGTGCCGTGCTGCCGGCAGCTCGGGCTGATGCGCCTCGGGCTCCTGAAATTGCTGAGCCTCCGGCGCCTCGGGTTGCCGAGCCTCCGGTTCCTGAAATTCCTGAGCTTCTGGCAGATGAGGCCTCCCAGCTTCGAGGTCTGTCTCCATATCCCAGGGCCGCCGGGCCTCTGGCTCCGGTGGTTGCTGGACGACCGGCTCCTCGGGTTGCCGGCCATCGCGCTCCTGGGGACGCCGGGCACCCAGGCGCTGTAGGAGAATGTCTTCCGGTACCGAGAAATCCTCAGGCGGCGGGGCTGCCGGCTCCTGAGACGTTTGCTGTTGCCTGCCGGAGCCGAACAGTTCTTCCCAACGGCTGGAGCGGAGGTTGAGAATCGTTAAATCGTCTTCCGGCACGGGCCGACGGGATGGGCGCATATAGGTGTTCCTCACACGCTTGGAAGCAAGCAGGTAAGCGAACCAGGCGAGGGACGCGAGGCCGAGGATCCCGGGCTTTGCCCAGACAGGCAGCGCGGCAGGGACCGGGGGTGGGGGCGCGTGCAAGGCGTTGAGCATGGACCACGCGTAGTATCCGGCGTCGGCCAGCAGCAGGATCTTCGCGAACAGCGGGCCTTTGGTGCTCTTCCTGATCAGCAGCACGGCTGTGACCGCGGCAAAGATACCTGCGGCGATGTTGGCGAGAGCCGGTTTGAGTCCCGCATCGCCCGAGATCGAAGTGATGCCGCCAAGGTCGAAGATGGCAAGCACCGCGCCGACGCCGATTGCGATCCGGACAGCAGTGTCGAGCCAGAACTTCAACACCAGCAGGAGAAGCCAGCCCGCTACACCGGACGGTCCCTCCGGCTCGGGTTCGGACTGGGTGATCGACAGGGTCAAAAAAGGCTCTCCTGGGGTCCGTCCGGATCGCAGGCGCGATGCACCTGCCGAGCCAGCGATTGGACGCCCGGATGCGGCGGAGGATAGCTGACCGCCAAACGCCGGGCAATACACACTATGTGTCGGTCCCGGAGGGTGGTGGCCGCGAAGAAGCGCAGATGTGAGTATCGCCAATCGCGATCAACGGACCCCATCCCCCATCGGTGGGAGGGCTGGGGTCTTATTACGATGCGGGTAGGTCTCCGAGGTAACTTCCTCGTTTGGTGGTGATTCTTGTCTGGCCACTCCAGTCAAGCCGCTGTGGATTTCTGTGGAAACAACAGCCCTGTAGTAACCCGTTCTACCTCTGTAGTTTCCCGATCTGACTCTGGCGGGGGCGGTTAACTCCAAAGTATCACTTCGTTCTTACCAAAGTAATTTTCATTGATGACTTTGCGTGCTATGTTGACGCCATATCGGTAACAGGACCTGACGTATCTGAGCGCGCGTTGTCCAGGTAGGGTCAGTGCTCGCCCTGCTGCCCTCTGCCGGCCTTTCGCTCTTCCCCGACGGGGAATCAAGGCAGAGAAATCACACGAGGTATTTATGTCGGCTCTGTCTTGTTCCTGCCTGGATTCTGACCGTGTTTCGCGGGCCACGTATTCAAAAGCAACTTCAGTCCTGTTCTCGATGGCGGCCGTGCTTCTGGCGCTCCCCGCTGCCCAGGCACAATCGCTGACGACGTTCGCTGCAACGCCGGTGGGAACGGCCACGCCGCCGACGCAGACGGTCTCGGTGAGCGTACAGACGGCGGGAACGGTGGCCAAGGTCGAAGTGCTCACGCAGGGAGCGGCGAACCTCGACTTCACGGAGTCGGGCACGGACAACTGCGTGGGCATCAGCTCCGGAAGTTGCTCGGTGACGGTTGCCTTTGGCCCGAAGTATCCGGGAGCGCGGAACGGCGCGGTGGTGCTGCTGGACGGGAGCAACAACACGCTGGGCACGGCGTGGCTGACAGGGATCGGCCAGGGATCGCTGGGCGTGATGGTTCCGGGGGCGATCAGCATTGTGGCCGGCCAGGTCGGCGAGTGGACGCTGGTGAACGATGGGCAGCCGGCAACCCAGGCGGACCTTTATCTGCCTTCGGGCGTGGCCGTCGACGGAGCGGGCGACCTGTTCATCGCCGATTCGCACCACAACCGGGTGCGCGAAGTGTTCGCGACCGGCGCCAATGCGGGCAAGATTACGACGGTCGCCGGAGACGGCAACGCCGGTTATCAGGCGGGCTCGGTGGTGGCCACCAGCACGTCGCTTAACGTGCCGGGAGGCGTGGCGATTGACGGGGCGGGCAACCTTTATATCGCGGACACCAATAACAACGCGATCCGCGAAGTGAATCTGACCACCGGGATCATGACCACGGTGGCAGGCAACGCCTCGCCGGGATACACGGGCGACGGCGCCGCGGCAACCGCTGCGGAGCTGAACTCGCCGCAGGGTATCGCTGTGGACGCGGCGGGCGATTTGTACATCGCGGACACCGGCAACAACGCGGTGCGCGAAGTGGTCGCGGCCACCGGAGTCATACAGACGATCGCGGGCGACGGGACGGGCGTGCCGGGATTCTCCGGCGATGGCGGCGCGGCGACGAAAGCCAAGCTGAGCGCGCCGTATGGCGTGGCGCTCGATGCGTCCGGCAACTTCTATATTGCGGACTCGGGGAACAACCGTGTGCGCCAGGTGAACAGCGGTGGCACCATCAACACCTACGCGGGCAACGGGACGCCGGCCTATCTGGGTGACGGTGGCGCGGCGACCTCGGCGGAATTGTATTCGCCACTGGGTGTGGCCTGCGATCCGGCGGGCAACGTTTACATCGCGGACGCGCGCAATTATGTGGTCCGCAAAGTGAACGCGGTCACCGGGAAAATATCGACCATCGCCGGCAGCAATGCCGACGATGACTATGTCGATGGCAAGTCGGATTACAGCTACGGCAACGGGCAGAATGGCGACGCCTTCAC
>DATJRE010000419.1:0-3216 GCA_035505095.1 Bryobacteraceae bacterium
TGCCCGACGAATCCCTGGAAATCGAGATCGGCGATGGCCGTGGCAATCGTGCGCCACTGCAACTCCTGGGTATCGTCAAGCTCGTGCCGGCCGGGAACCCCGCCGGTGTGAAAATGGCCGATGTAGGCGATGTTCTCGCGGATCGTCCGGATGATATCCCCCTCCATGATCTGCATGTGGTAAATGTCGTACAACAGCTTTACGCGGGGAGATCCAACGGCCTTCATCACATCAACGCCCCAAGCCGTGTGGTCGCACATGTAGTCCTTGTGATCGACTTTGCTGTTGAGGAGTTCCATCACGATGGTCACTCCGGAGTCCTCAGCCATTTTGGCGACTCGCTTCAGCCCAAGGATGCAATTCTCTTTCCCGACATCATCGGCCATGCCGCGGCGGTACCCCGAGAAGGTGATTACGTTGGGAACTTTGGCGGCGGCCGCGCGCGCCAGGCTTTCCTGCATCTGCTTCTCCAGACGGTCGTGATTTTCCCGGCGGTTCCATCCGTCCGGGATGGTCGCCCCACTATATCCAACAGTGGACACGAGGCCATATTTCTGCGCGGTGGGCCAGTCGGCCGGATCCAATAGATCGATGCCGCGGAGGCCCATGTCGGCCACGGACCGGGAGAACTCGTCCATAGGGATCTTGGTATAAATCCAGCGCGCGACTGATTGCTTCAGCCGGCCTGGCGACTCGGGACGTGCGGCCTGGCAGGCAGCCATGCCCAAGGTGATGGTCTGGAATACACTTCGTCGCGTCATGCGAATGTCCTCTGGTCCAAGATAACTCGTAAGGGCGGGGAGGGGCACCCCGCGGGGGGGTGACCGCCTTGAGAGGCGTAAACTGTTGGTAGGAGACTGCACCATGGCGG
This sequence comes from Bryobacteraceae bacterium, assembly GCA_035505095.1. GTDB lineage: Bacteria > Acidobacteriota > Terriglobia > Bryobacterales > Bryobacteraceae > JOPF133. Next base: position 872 of record DATJRE010000419.1, read on the forward strand.
GCATGCATTTGGCGATTTTCATCGCGATTTTTGCAGCGATTTTTGTCGCGATTTTCCTCCCGATGATGTCGGGAGAGCACGGGAGAGCAGCGCAGGACAGGGCGCGCGCCCGCCGTATCGCTGACGCCAGAATGAATGCCAGGCTCCTGAGACTCAACATTTGATGCGTTCCTAAACCCGCCATCCTGACCCCGCGGCAGGAGACCGGGCATCACGCCTATTGCATCACCACCACGGCGCAGCGATGCGGCGCCACCGTCATCCGAAGGGGCAGACGGCCCGTGCGGTCCGCTTCGAACGGCACGCTGATTTCGATGGCGCGGCCCGCGCCGCCATCCAGGTTCACCTCGGCGGCTTCCGGGCGGTCGCCGAAATTCACCACCACGGCCGCACGCCGCGAGTCGGCCGGATCCATCGGCCGGAAGACGGAGTAGCGGATATCGGGTCCGCCGGCCACCGCGCCGCCCAGCGTGTCGTTGAATCGCCCTTCAAACAGAAGGTCGCGGTAACGGCTGCGGATGCGGATCAGCTCCTTCACGTATTCGGCCAGCGGCCGCGTTAGCGGTTCGTCCATGGAATCGTTGTAGTGGCGCGGCGCCAGGGCCCACACCAGGCCGTAACGCATGCCGTTGTTCATGGGGTTGAAATCGCCGGGACTCTCGCCGAAAATCGTTGCCGTCCATTCGGGAAAGGTGTACCGCAGCGCCGTGGAGTTCATATCGATGTTGCCCATGCGCACGTAGGAGACATCCACGTACGGAAAGCTGCGGTCGGCGAAAATTTCGGAGGCCAGGGCGAAATTCGGGTCGATCGCGTGGGCCTTCTCCAGCAGTTCCCGAAAAGTTGCCAGCACGCCGCCGATGAGCGAACGATCTGGCGAAACCGGCAGGCGCGGGTTGAAGTCGAGCGCGTTCACCGAGGTCGTCTTGTCCAACTGAAAGCCTTCCGCCCCGTCGCGAACAAGCTGCAGATATTGCTCCATCAGGAACTCGCGGAACTCCGGATGCGACGGGCTGACCTTGGTCATATTCGACCGCGTGAAGCCCAGGCGCGCGCCGATGGTGCCTTCGCCCCACCCGGAAAGCGGCCAATCCGGCGCCCACAGGCCTTCCACGGCGTAGCGGGAGAGCTGCTCGCGAAACAGCCGCGTGGCGGTGTCGGCAAACTGCACGTTGGCGAAAATCAGCGGGTGTACGCCCATCGCGCGGATCTGCGCCAGCGCCTGGCGGAACTCCTCCGGCGTTCCCAACCGCGGGTTGGGCCGGTATTGCGGATAGCCGCGGTCAATTCCTCCTATGTCCCAGCCCAGAATCTCAAAGGTCGTCACATCGTACTTCCGGGCGTCCGCCGCCAGCTTCGGCAATTCGCTGAACCGGTGAACGATCACATCTTCCGGGTTGGAAAGGATGATCGACTGCCAGGCCATCTCCTTGCGCAACCAGCTCGCCGGGCGCCGTAACGGAAAATGCCGGTCGAACCAGGAACGGTAGAGGGCGCTGGCCGCGTGCCAGTCGCCCGAATGCACCTGGAGCGCGATTGGGCCGGCGGTAAATGTCCCGCGCGCGGCGTACGGAAAGTAGACCCATCCCATGGTGAGGCCGACCGGCTCCCCGGGCGGCACCTCCGCCACCGAGGGCCAGTTATCCTCCACCACGGCGCTCTTGGTGAAGGGCCGCATCTCGGTGTAAAACGCCGTCAGCCGCGTTTCGGGGTCCTGGTTGGCGTAGTAGTAGCCGATTCCCGCGGCGGCATTGAATACATCCATCCACCCCATGCTCATCCCGCCCGGATACGCGTAACCGGCGGCATCGTAGCGGATGCCCAGGTTGCCGCCGCCGTACGATCCGCCCGCAAAGCGGGTGAACATCCGGGGAGCGAGGTTGGCGTTGGTCCCGGGCACCAGCGATTGCGTCTCGCGCCGCTCGCCAATCCCCTTTTGCCCGCCGATTATGGCGTAAAAGACTTCGGCCAGCTTTCGATCCGTGGAATTCTCCACCGCGATCGAGAATTGCAATTGCTTCCCTACGGCGCGCATCCGGTATTCGACTCGTACGGGCACCTGCTCCTGGCCGTTGCGCAGAGAGTCGTACACGCAGGTCACGCCGTCCGCGGCCGTCTCGATACGGCTCACCTGCTGGTCCCGGCTGTTAAAGTAGTCCGCCTCATAGCCCGGCTTTGGCAGCAGCAGGCGGAAGTTCTCGCCCAGCCTGGGCTCGGCGATAATCTCGAGGCGCGGGACCTTCCATCGGATTCCCACCAGGTCGCCCGAGCGCTCCGCTAACCGCAGGGATGCGACCGGCGTCTCAACCTGGCGGATTTGCCCGGCGCACGGCATCACGGCGCAC
>DATJRE010000420.1:0-18283 GCA_035505095.1 Bryobacteraceae bacterium
CGCCGTATGGGCGCGCCGCTCACCACAATCGACGACGCCCGTCCGTGGTAGCCGATCGGCACCCACTTATAATTCGGCAGCAGCGGGTGATCCGGGCGGAACAACCGGCCCACATTGGTGGCGTGGTAAACCGAGGCGTAAAAATCGGTGTAATCGCCGATGGCCGCCGGCAGCAGCATCTCGGCCTCGCTGAGGGGCAGGAGCAGCGGATCGACCATCGCACGATTCTCCGCATTGCCCAGCAATTCCATGAGCCGCTCCCGCAGCCGGCGCCAGTACGGACGGCCCTGCGCCATCAAGGCGTTCAGACATTTGGATTGGGCCGCGGCCGCCAGCACGCCAAGCCCATCCAGCAGGCCCAGGCGGGCGCAGGCGCGCAGATTGAGCACGCGATCGCCAATGGCCACCCCGACGCTCGCTGGGCCTCCGTCGTGGCAGAAGATGCCGTAAGGCAGGTTTTCGAGTGGAAAATCGCCCGCCGGATCGTTGGCCGATTCCACCCAACTGCGCATCCTCACAGCCATTCCAGGGCCTGCAAGCCGCCTATCGGTTCTTCGAACGAACAGGAGCCGAAGGCCACTGCGAACTGCGCGCGCGCCACCGCAATCTGCGCGGTGGAAAGACGATACCCGTGCCAGCTCACCCCATCCGCATCCCAGGTGAAAGCGCCCGCGGAGGTCTCTTCGAGAGTGGCTTCCACGTCCGGCGGCGCGCCGCCGTGGTAAGCCAGCAGGGCAGCCAGAAACAGATTGATGAAGCCGTGGATCGGCGGACAGGCAATCGGATGGTGCAGCCCCGCGGTGGCTTTGAACGGCACGCCGGCGGCGGCGCAGGTACACAGGAAGCGCGCCAGCTCGACCACCGGGGGGTAGCTCTCGGGCTTTAATCCGCCGGTGCGGACCTTGGCGCGGCCGCCGGTCGCCGCCAGCTCGGCCAGCAGATCGCGCGGGTCGGCATCATTCGGGATTTCGAAATAGCGCAGCCGCGGCAGGTGCGCGCTGGCCCTTCGGATGTCACCGGCACGCTCGATTTTCAATTCCACGGATTCGATTTCGGGTGGCACCGGCTCGCCCGGCAGCACCAGCACGCTCAGTTTCCAGGCGCCCGAATCGGCGAAGGCGGCGGCCTCTTCACGCAACTCGCCCAGCCGCGCCAGCGGCACGATGAACCGCCCCAGCGCCCAGGCATCCGAACCGCTCCGGTAAGCCGCGTATTGCTGCACCGCCACGGGCATTTCCAGCGCCGCCGGCGGAAACAACCCGGCGTAATCGATCAGCCCGTCCAGCAGTGCCTTGAGGGGGCTCATGGTTCACCCGCCGGGAAATGTTTCCGCAACCCCTGCCAGCACTCGTAATATTCGTGCTGCAGAATGCGCGTCTCCAACGCAAATCGCGTGGGGCGCACCACCAGTTGCGTCTCGAACATGAAGGCCAGGGTGTTCTCCAGTTTCACCGGCCGCAGCTCGGCGTGCGCCGCCCGCTCATAGGATTCCGCGTCGGGTCCGTGGCCCGACATGCAATTGTGCAGGCTCGCGCCGCCTGGCAGAAAGCCCTCGGCTTTGGCGTCGTACTGCCCGTACACCAGCCCCATGAACTCATTCATCAGGTTGCGGTGAAACCAGGGCGGGCGGAAGGAGTGCTCGGCCACCATCCAGCGCGGCGGGAAGATGGCGAAATCCACGTTGGCCGTTCCGGGCACTGCGGTGGGCGCGGTAAGCACCGTGAAAATCGAGGGATCGGGGTGGTCGAAGCTTACCGTGTTGATGCAGTTGAAGCGCGCCAGGTCGTACTTGTAGGGGGCGTAGTTGCCGTGCCACGCCACCACGTCGAGCGGCGAGTGGTCGATGCGGGCCTCCCACATCCGCCCCAGAAACTTGGCCAGGATGCGGAAGTCGCCGTCCTGGTCTTCAAAGGCCGCCACGGGGGTGAGGAAATCGCGCGGATTGGCCAGCCCGTTGGCGCCGATTGGCCCCAGCTCCGGCAACCGGAAGTGCTGCCCGTAGTTCTCGCAGATGTAGCCGCGGGCCGCGCCATCCGGCAGGTCCACGCGGAATTTGAGGCCGCGCGGCAGCACCGCGATTTCGCCCGGCGCCGCCACCAGCACGCCCAGCTCGGTGTGAATGCGCAGGCTGCCGGATTGCGGAACTATCAGCAATTCGCCATCGGCGCAATAGAAGTAGCGCCCTTGCATGGCGCGGTTGGCGGCGTAAATGTGGATGCCGATGCCGGTTTGCAGAGCCGGATCGCCGTTTCCGCCCATGGTGACCAAGCCCTCCACGAAATCCGTGGGTTCGGCGGGGATAGGCAGCGGATTCCACCGCAATTGATTGGGCGGCGTGGGCGCCTCATCGAACGGCCCGCTGCGCACCAGCCGCGCGGGCGCTTCGGTGAAGGGTTGGTGGGTTACCGAGGGGCGGATGCGATAGGTCCAAGTGCGCCGGTTGACGGCCCGCGGCGCGGTGAACGGCGTGCCGCTGAACTGTTCGGTGTAAAGCCCCAGCGGAGAACGCTGCGGAGCGTTTTGCCCTTGCGGTAAGGCGCCTTCCACGGCTTCGGTGGCGAAGTGGTTCAGAAATCCGGATTGGTAGGCCAGTTCGGGAGCAGCCATATTCGAGGGGGAACGGCACCACCCGTTCCCAGTCTATACCGGGCGAACGCGGATGGCCTACGAGCCGGTGCGCGCCCGGGGCGGGGATCTCCGTTCCGCCAGCAGCCGATTTCGCCGGTGCGCCGGCTTCCGCGCGGCCGCCACTTGCGAAGAGAGCAAGCGAGCCTGAACAATGAACCGATTCGGCGCCGCACCTACGTAATAGAACGGGTAGCAGGTGACCAGCGTAATTTCGGAATGCGGCCCGGGAGCCAGCACCGCCACATCGGTCGGTTTGACGATCTGGGTGCGGTCCACCTCGTAGGTGTAATCCCCGTAAGTCGTCTCGAAGATGATCTTGTCGTCTTTAGTAATATTGCGCAGGCAGCGGAACAAGGTATCGCGATGTCCGGCCACCGCCACATTGCCCGGCGTTCCCGGTAACGCGGTTCCGCGCACGTGGCCCAGGGCGATCCCTAGCGTGTGGCTATCGGCTCCCTCCCGGACGATAGCGCGCAGGTGCAGCCGCGGTATCACCAGGCGCCCGATCACCGCGCCCGGCCGCGGAGCGGGTATCACCAGCGGCACCGCCGGCGGCTGCACCGGGACATGGCGGGTCTGCGCTTCGAACTCCCGGTTCGCCTCCCGCTGGTACAGCGCGCCACGAATGAGCGACCACGCCCAAATGCCGATGCCCGCCAGGCCGGCCAGCAGTAAAATCGTCGAAATGCGCTTGCGCGTCCTACTTAATCGCCGCATCGGGGAGCACCTCATAGCGATAGGCGGTACGAGTCCGCGCGAATAACCCGGTATGCCCGGGCGCCGCAACGCGCACTTGAATGCGCCGCAACATACCGGACTTGCCGGGCGGAGGCGGGTAGCCGATGGTGTACCGGCGGCGAATTTCCCTGCCGATCCCTTCGCAGATCGGCTTGAGCCGCGAAAGATCGTCCACGAAAAATGCTTCGCCGCCGCTCAGATTGGCAAGGTGCCGCAGGATGTGCGGATTCCAATCGGTATCGGTAGGGTCCACCAGAGCGACTGTATAAATGGTCGCCGGGCTGCGCTCCACCATGGCGAACATCTCGGCGCGGGTGTGTTGGCTGGCATTATCGCCGCCGTCACTGATCAGCACCAGGGCCTTCTTGTCGCGCCGGCCGAGTTGAAGCTGCTGGAGGCCGTCCACAATGGCGTCGTTCAGGGCGGTCATGCCCTCAGGGACGCCACGGTCGAGAGCCGCCCGCAATTGATCGAGATTATCGGAAAAAAGCATTGGCGCCGGAAGGCCCCGCTTGACATCGTCATTGAAGTTCAGAACGAAGATTTCATCCTGCGGATTGCAGGTCCGCAGGAAATCGCCTGAGGCCATCAGAACTTCATTCCGTTTCGGCAGCATGCTGCGGCTTTCGTCCACCACCAGGCCGACTGTAACCGGCAGGTCGTCGTTGGCGAAAACCGTAATTTCCTGCTGATGGCCATTCTCCAGGACGGTGAAGTTATCTTTGGTGAGGTTCCCCACCAATCCGCCGTTGCGGTCCTTCACCGCCACATCCAGCAGCACCAGGCGGACGTCGCTGCGAATGACGAAACCGGTCGACTCCTGGGGCGTGACTCCGGCGCTCAGGCGTGAAAAACGAGCCACGGCGCCCGCAACGATCAAATGCCGGATTGCCGAGCGCCGTTTCATAGTAAGTACCAAGCCTCAGAGTTATTGTCTACCGCCGTGCCAGTTACTGCAAGGGCACACGCCGGAGGCGAAGCAAACCGCCGAACGCCAGTAAAGCCAAGCCGAAAAGTCCGAACATCGGGTAAGGGCTGGCGGTTGTGGGAAGCGCAGGCGCAGGAGCCGGGGCTGGTGCTGGGGCTGGTGCAGGCGCCTGTTCCACGGGAGCGGGCTCGGGCGTGGGAGCGGGAGCGGCGGGCGCGGTTTCGGGCGCAGGAGCCGGAGCGGCGACCGGAGGAGCCGGTGCCGGAGCGGCGGCCGGAGGAGCCGGCGCGGGAGTTACCGCAGCAAGCTGATACAAGTGCTTGGGATAAGTAAATTCCTGACCGATCAGGTCACCGGGATAATACCAGTCCTTCATCGCCTTGGCCGTGCCCGCGGGAGTTTCGTAGAAAGTAAACTGCGTCTCGCCGGTCGGTTCCAGACGCTCTCTGGGAATTGCCAGGATGGTGGCGATGACGTGGTTCTCGCGCCGGTTGAAGATCTGCACAACGTGCCGGTCCGATTCGGAGTTGAGAAGCTTCAGCACATAGGAGCCGGGTTGCAGTACCGCATCTTCCACCTGGATGGGTTGGTTGACCGTAAGAATGGTTCGTTTGTTCCACTCGTCGGCATGCGCACTGGGCGCGGCAAGTCCCGCCGCGAGCACGACGGCGGAAATTGCAATCGCTGTTCGCAAGTTGTTATGTAAGTGTTTCATTGATAATGTTCCTTTTCTAACCGTGCCTTGAGACCGCCCTGGGCGGCGCCCTGTGTGGTCTCACGCCTCAATAGACGGCACGCCGCGTGCCATTGCCGGTAAACCGCCTGGATGGCAGGGCTAACTGCTTGCACCACAGCGGCCGCCAACATACCAGGGTCGCGGGGAGGTAGTTCTTACAAGGCAATTGGCGACTCGCGCATGTTAGAAGTCTCACGAATTGCCGGAGTAACTGTACACGCCGGCACAGAAGGTCGCTTACTCGGAATGGTTTTGTGTCCGGCATCTGCCCAAGGGACGACACAAACCTCCGAAAATTGGCACCTGGTGGTGGAGGGGAATTTCGTGACGGGTATCGCGCCGCCGGCCCAGGATGCGGTCGGTCACATGGCAGCTTCGGAATGGCCCGAGGCGTCCTTTACGCACCGGAAACCTACGGTCGCGGAGCGGTCGTAGCTCGGGGCCATGAGGAGTAGCTTTCCGTGCTGGTCGTTGCGGTAGGCCTGCGGAAAATACCAGATGGACCCCTGCGGGTGGTAATCGCTGCCTCCGCGTAGAATCGCAGCGCGCGTGCGATCGTCCTGGTATTCGTCGGTTATCTGCCATACGTTGCCGATGAGGTCCATGATGCCGAACGGGCTCGCGCCGGCAGGGTGCGCGTCTACGTCCGCGGGGCCGGACATCGCGCGTCCGGTTTGCGCCGGCGGAACCGCGGCTGCGTTCCAGGCGAGTGCTTCATCGGACGGGCCGCCCTCCGGCTGAAACACGAGGCGGTGGCCCGTTCTGTCGGCGGCCAGGGAAAACGCGAGCGGCACTCCGTCTTGCGTGTCGCCGTTGATGCCATCGGCGCCGATCTCCTTCATCAGTTCGGCAATGGCGTCGGGCCACGGGCGGGCGGGTCGGTGCCCTGGTCCCACATCATCATGGGAAAGAGCACGCGCACGCCGCGCCGGTGGAAGTCGGCGACCATCTGCCGCACGCCGGCAATGCCGCCGGGCATGCAGCGGACCATCTCGAGTTGGTTGCGCGTGTCGATGCCCATGTTGGGGTAGGTGGCCCAGATGAGCACGGCGTCGATGCCTCCATAGCGGTGCCGGAGGTCGTCGAGGTAGCGGTCGACCGTGTATTTCCCGGCGGCGGGATCGTAGAAATACCGGTCGTGAACCATCATTTGCGGCTGGATGAAGCTGGATTGCGTCCACTGGAATTCGGGCAGTCCGTATCGCTGGCCGTCGTAGCCAATGCGGATTCTGCGCTCCATGCGCCAGTGCTGAATATCGCTCAGCCACTTGGAGTGGGTCTGCCCGGTGCAGCCGGTGGAGGGGCCAGTCCACGCGCCTTTCATGTTGAGGCACGGCGGCGCTGGAATGAGTTGCCTGACTGGCGCGAACTGGGTGTCCTGCGCAAACGCCGTCAGTGCCAAAGCGCGGCCGCGACTCCCGATCGGAGGCGCAACCGTAAGAGCACGTCCTGCCGTGCCCTGCCTGCGTTCTGCGGCGCCCTGCCGCGGTACACTGGGGGTTGCCCAACCCGATTGTTTCCCACCGCCTGCGGGTCTCCGCGGTCAGCTTTCTGAACACCACGCCGCTGGTTTGGGGGATGCTCCACGGTCCCCAGAACGGCCTCTTCGATCTGGACTTCCAGATTCCTTCGGCCTGCGCGGACAGCCTGACGGCAGGCCGGGCCGATATCGGCATCGTGCCGTCCTTCGAACTCACCCGCCAGCACCTGGAGATCATTCCCGGCGCCGGAATCGCCTGCCACGGGCCCGTCCGCAGCATCCTCCTGGTGAGCGCCCGCCCGGCGGCGAAAATCCGCACCCTGGCTGCCGACTCCAGTTCCCGCACCTCCGTCCAACTGGCCCGTCTCATCCTCGACCGCCGCTACGGCGCCTCCCCCGAGGTGACCGCCCAGCCCCCCGACCTCGACCGCATGTTGCGCTCCGCCGATGCCGCCCTCATCATCGGCGACCCGGCCCTCCGCATCGACCCGGATCGCTTGCCCTACCACGTCTACGATTTGGGGGCCGAATGGGTGGAAATGACCGGCCTCCCCATGGTCTTCGCCGTCTGGGCCGGTCGCCCCGGCCTGGTCACCCCAGAGGTTACCGAGGCCTTTCAGGCATCCCTGCGCTACGGCCGCGAGCACATCGACCAGATCGTTGCCGTCGAATCTGCCCGCCGCGAGTTCCCCCCCGACCTGGTCCGCGACTACCTCGGCCACCACATCGTCCACGAGTTAGGCGCCCGCGAATACGCCGGCATGGACCGTTTCCTGGCCTGGACCCGCGCCGCCCAACCGGTCGAACAGACCGGCTAACCCAGCACCGCCACGCCACCGTGACCGCCAGCCCCCGGAAACTCGCTCCCCGGCTCCCCCGGCGTCTCCGCGCCTGTTCCCCACCCCCCACCCCCCGCAACGAACCCTGGCGCCCTCGCCATTCCCGGCCCGTTTGACCCCCCGCCGTGTGCTCCCTTATACTAAAGACGGCGATGTATATCCTGACCTTGCTCGTTCATATCGTGGTGTGTATCTTCCTGATTATCGTGGTCCTGCTGCAGAGCGGGAAGGCGGCCGACCTGGCGGGAGCCTTTGGCGGCATGGGTTCGCAGACCGCCTTTGGCCCGCGCGGCTCCGCGACTTTGCTCTCGAAGGCCACCACGGTATCCGCTGTGATTTTCATGGTGACTTCGATGTCCCTCTCGATTCTGGCCACGCGCAGCGCGGGGCTAGGCGCCACGGTCCTCGAGGACACCCAGCAGAAAAAAGCCCCCGTAACCGCCCCCGCGCCAACGGTGCCGGCGACGCCGCAGACGCAGCTTCCCATCACCGTAACCCCGAACGGCGGCCAAAAGCCGATCCAGCTCAACATTCCGGCGCAAGGCGGTACGGTCAATGGCGGCAAACCGATCCAGGTGACCATTCCGACGCAAAAAGGCGGCACTCCCGCACCGGCGAAACAGACCCCGGTCAAGAAGTAGCGTCCGCCCCAGCGGAATCGATAGACGCACGGCCACTTATGCGGCCGCGCAGCCGGACCTGTCTTATAATGATAGGCCGATGCAGCCGCAACTTTCCGAAAAGCTGTGCGCCTGGTGGTCGCATCGGCAGGCACTCGATGGACGGCTGAATGGCGCCGCGCCTGCCGAGGTGCTGGCCCAGACCGGCTGGGCGCGCTCGGTGGGCGGGGTGGGGCCGTACCTGTCGCTGCGTGCGCGAGCGGGCGCCTCGCGCCAGGCAACCGACGCGGCCGTCGGCGCTCTCGCGATCCACGAACTGCCCGCGGCGCGCAACTGCACCTACGTGGTGCCGGCCGCCGACTTTGCCCTGGCCCTTAAGGCCGGCGCGGATTTCGCCAACGAATGGAAGACCGCGCGGAAGCTCGGCGTCACCGGGAAGGAAATCGCCAGGCTGCGGGAGGCCGTGTTGCAAGCGTTGGTCCCAGGGCCTCTGGAGCCGGAGGCGATTCGCGAAGCGGCCGGCCCGGCGGTGCGCAGTCTGGGCGAAGCCGGCAAGAAGAAGGGCCTCACCACCACGCTGCCGGTGGCGCTGGAGCAGCTTCAGAGCGAAGGCGAGATCCGCCGCGTGCCGGCCAACGGACGGCTGGATCAGCAGCGCTACAGCTACACGCTGTGGCGGCCCAATCCGCTGGCCGAATGGAAGCTCTCGCCCGCCGAAACCATGGTGGAGCTGGCGCGGCGCTACTTCGCCTGGACCGGCCCGGCGACGGTGGCCGAATTTCAGTGGTTCTCCGCGCTGGGCGCCAAAGCGGCCAAAGCCGCCATTGAGCCGCTCGGTCTGGCGCCGCTTCCGGCTCCGGACAGCGACCGGCTGATGTTCCGCGAGGATCTCGAAAAGTTTACATCCTTCCAGATCCCCAGGGAGCCTCAGTATCGGCTGGTCAGCAGCATCGACGCCATCAGCCTGCTGCGGCGCAATTTAAAAAGCATCGTGGAGCCTGCCGGCCTGGAGCGCATGGTCACGCGCGAGCGCGCCAAGGCCGAGCTGATGGATTTGCCGAGCCACGCCATTGTGGACCGCGGCAGGGTGGTCGGAATCTGGGAGTACGATCCGGCCACGGAATCCATCGCCTGGCTCGCGTTCCTCGCTCGGAATCGGGAGTTGGAGAAAGCCGTGGCGGATACCGAGGCATACATCCGGTCCGACCTCGGTGACGCACGGGCGTTTAGTCTGGATAGTCCCAAGAGCCGGGTTCCGCGCCTCGCGGCGTTGCGCCAGGCGGCCGGCCGCTGAGGCAGCGGGGTCGTGGCCGTCTATTGCGCCAATACGCCGTGCGTCCGGGACAGGGCGCTCCGGGTGCTCCAGGGACCCTCGCGCTGCCTCCGATGCGTCTCTCGTTCTAACTGCGCCCCACGGGCTTGGCGAATTGCTCGGCGAGTTGCAGGTGCTTCTGAAGGACGGGAATCATCTTGTTGGCAAATGCCTTCACGTCGGCGTCGCGGCCATCCTTGGCTTCGCGCCGGAAGGCGGTCAACAGTTGCCGGTCGGCGGATATTTCATCGTTGGTAAACTGGCGGTCGAAACTGGCTCCTTTCAGATGAACTAACTGTTCAACGGCCCGATCATGGCCGATGTTAATTCCCTTGGGGATGGTGACGCCGGTTTTGGCGGCCAGCTCACTAAGTTGCCAGTAGGCCATGGAGTGATCCTGCACCAGGGTCTTACCGAAGTCCTTGATATCCGCGCGGGCGGCTTGGGCTTCGGCCATCTGGCCTTCGTGAGCCAGGGTCATATCGGTCCGGGCGGCTGTGACCATGAACTGCTTGTCCACGTTATTCACGTTTTTCACGTTACTCACGGTTGCGGCGCACGCCACCCCGGATGCCAGCAAGACGAGGTAACCCTTCCATGTTACTCTGTTTCGAATTTGCATAAACACTCTCCAGATATAGTTTGAAACCGGGAGGGTGCGAGGCCCATCCTGTCGGGGCTGTACTTATTCAGGCGGTTGGTGCGTCCGAGTACATTCGGCGGGCGGCTTATGGGCGCTCGCCGCGCGCGAGACGGGCGTTGATGTCGTCGAGCAGCGGCGGCACATCGCCGATGCCATCCGCCACGTAGTGCGCCCCGGTTTGCTGCATGCGCCGGTAGGCTTTGGCCAGCCTGGCCTGGAGCAACGCCGGATCGACCGCGGCAACCTGCTCTTCGGTCATGCCGAGCTCGTTGCCGGTCTTGGCCAGACCGATGGTCCACATGCCGGCATTGAGGCCTTCTTCGATATCCGGCAGCGTATCGCCGATCTTCACCATAGCTTCCATCGGATAGGTTTCGAGGTTGATGGCGTTTTGCAGGCACATGTACGGATGAGGCCTCCCGGCGGGCACCTGGGTGGCGCAAACCGTGGAGTCCGGCACGTAACCACGGCGCGCGGCCTCGGCCTGCAACACAGCCATCATCTCGCCGGTGTAGCCGGTGGTGGAACCGATTTTGAGGCCGCGGCGGCGCATTTCGGTGACCGCTTCGAGGGTCCCCGGAATCAGGCCGGCGTAATCCGCCAGGCACGCCACCTGCAGGGGGACGAAGTCGCAGAACATCTCTTCCACGTCGGATTCGTCCGGTTCGCGGCCATGCGCCGACTTCCATCGGCGGGCAACATTCTCGTCCTGGGAGATCTGGCGGATGTGTACCCTCTTATGAGCGCCCATGGGAGCGCGGGCCTCTTCGATGGAGATTTCCACGCCCTTGCGTTTGTAGACTTCCATGAAGACTACCGCGGGCGCGAAGCAGCCGTAATCCATGGTAGTTCCGGCCCAATCGAGTAACACGGCCTTCAATTTGCCGCGGTAAGTGCGCTGAAAGACAAAGTCCATGGCTATCTTAACGTTCCTCTTTTGAAGTTACATCGGCTTACAAGGAAACGGCGCACGGCTCCTGGGGACGGCTTAAGTCGAGTCCCATGGCGGCCAAGGTGGATTGGACGGCCGCCAACAGATCCTGCACATCGCCCGGAAAAATCCGGCCGATGTGACCGATGCGGAAACAATTTCCCTGGCTGACCTTGCCGGGATAAATCACGTAACCTTTATCATTGAGCCGCGCATAAAACTCCGCGAAACGGAAGTTAGGATCTTCCGGATAAAGGAACGAGGTGATGATATAACCCTGCAGTTCCGGCGCCAGATACTCGCGGAAACCCAGCGCGCGCATTCCCTCGACCAGGGTGCGGTAATTCTGCCGGTAGCGGGCGGCGCGCGCCTCCACGCCTCCCTCCTGTTCGAGCTCGATGAGGGCCTGGTGAAAGGCCAGCAGCGCATGGGTGGGCGGGGTGAAGCGGAACTGGCCGTCCAGTTCCAGGCCCTTCCACTGCGCCAGCAGATCGAGGCTCAGGCTGCGGGCGAAGCCGCTGGTGGCCAGCAGCGCTTCGCGGCGCGCCAGCACAAACGCGAAGCCGGGGACGCCCTCAATGCACTTATTGGCCGAGGAGACCAGGTAATCGATGGACCAATCCGCCAGGTTCAGGGGCACGGCGCCAAAGCTGCTCATGGCATCCACAAAATAGAGACGCTGCGCATGCCGCACCACGGCGCCGATTTCGCGGACGGGATTCAAAATGCCGGTGGTGGTTTCGCAATGGACCACGGCCACGTGGGTAATGGCGGCGTCGCGCTCCAGCGCCAGCGCCACGGCCTGCGGGTCGACCGCCTGGGTTTCCGGGAACGCAAGCGCCAGCACGTCGATTTTCAGCACGCGGGCGATCTGCTCGATCCGCCGCCCATAGGCTCCATTGAGGGCCACCAGCAGCTTGCCGCCAGGGGGAATGGTGGAGGAAACCACCGCTTCCAGGGCGAAGGTGCCGCTGCCCTGCATGGGGATGGCCTCGTATCCGCGGCCGGCCACACCGCCGATTTCCAGGAGCCGGCGGCGGATTTCGCGCACCAGCGCGATGAATTCGCTATCGCGCGAGCCTAAATCCCGCAGCATTGCCTGCTTGACCGTCCGGCTGGTAGTCAACGGGCCGGGAGTGAAGAGCGCCTTGTCTTTGGAGCGATCGAGTAACTGCTTTTCCATGCGGACCGATATCCCTTCAGATGATAGGCGATGGCTGCCGGAGGAAGCAAGAAAGGCGTTCTACGACCGCCGGATAGGGTGCTTTTGGCGAGGCTACCCCTGTGGCGCATGGTTTCGCTTTGGTTAAGCTTGCGCGCGTTGGATTATTTCGCCGCTTCCCGGCGAGTGGTTTCGGGCCTGGCGGGCCCACGCCTGGGACCCCGGATGACAGCCTGCGCCCCTGTGTGTCATAATTCTTGCCATGCCAACGGCCGTGTTGAAAATGGAGCCCAAATCCGAGGGCATCATGACGCCCAGGAAGAAGCGGCCCAAGGAGCTTGCCGTCATCACCGAATGCTGCACGGGTTGCGCCGGTTCGCCGGCCTGCGTGCCGTACTGCCCGGTGGGCGACTGCATGTACTGGGTTCCCGACGAGGACCATCCGCCTTTCGGCCACATCGACGTCGATCCGCTGCTCTGCATCGGCTGCAAGAAGTGTACCAGCAAGGGCCCCGACGGCGCCTTTCTGGACGGCTGCCCGTGGGATGCCATCGAGATGGTGCCTATCGAGGAAATCGAGGCCCAGATTGGCATCCAGATGAAGAACTGAACTTCCGGCTCTTTCCGCCATGGCGCTCGAAATTCATCAACGGGAACGCGAAGGGATCACCATCCTCGACCTGAAGGGCCGGGTGACGGTCGGCCCGGAGGCCAGCGCGTTGCGCGAGAAGGTCTCCCAGGATGCCGCTGCCGGCCTCCACTTGCTGGTGCTCAACATGGCGGGCGTGGACTACGTTGACAGCACCGGTTTGGGCGCCCTGGTGATGAGCGCCACCACCATGCGCAAGAACGGCGGCAATGTGAAACTGATGAATTTGAATCGCCGCAACATCGAGCTGCTGGTGATGACCAAACTGGCGACCGTGTTCGAAATTTTCACCGATGAGCAGGACGCCGTCAACAGCTACTACCCCGACCGCAAACTGAAGACCTTCGATATCCTCGATTTTGTGCAACATTTGAAACCCGAGGAATAGCCGCCATGGCTTTGGTGGTGATTGGGGGAGTGGCCGCCGGGCTGAGCGCGGCAGCCCGCGCGCGGCGGCTCGATCCGCGGCTGGAAATCGTAGTCCTGGAAAAAGGACCGGTGATTTCGTATGGCGCGTGCGGCCTGCCCTACCTGGTGGAAGGGCGCGTGCGCCGGCCCGAAGAGCTGATCGTCTACACCCCCGAGTACTTCCGCAAGGAGCGCCACATCGAAGTGCGCACCGGCGCGCGGGTGGTCTCCATGGCCCACTCGCGGCGCGAGGTGGTGCTGGAATCGGGCGCGCGGGTGCGCTATGACCGGCTGGTGCTGGCTACCGGCGCAAGGTGCGACACGCTGGGGATTGCGGGCACGGATCAGCCGCACGTCTTCACGCTCCACACCCTGGAGGACGCCACGCGCATGCGGCGGTTTCTGGCCGAGAGCCGGCCACGGCGCGCGGTGGTGATCGGCGCCGGATATATCGGAGTGGAGGCGGCCGATGCGCTGCGGCGGAACGGGCTGCGGGTGACCGTTCTGGAGCGCTCGCCCAACGCGCTGCTGCGGGACGATCCGCAAATCACCCTGGCGGTGCGGCGGGTGCTGGAAGAGCATGGTGTGGAACTGCGCTGCGGAGTCGCGGTGGAGTCCATTGAACCGGGCCGCGTGGCCGGCGTGCCGTGCGACATGGTGGTGCTGGCCGGCGGATTCAAACCGAACGTGGAACTGGTCGCGGAAGCCGGCGTGGAGCTGGGGCGCAGTGGCGCGATCCGCACCAGCGACCGCATGGAAACCAACCTGCCGGGGGTGTACGCGGCAGGCGATTGCGCCGAGGTGACCCACCTGGTGAGCGGCAGCGCCACCTACATTCCGCTGGGCACCACCGCCAACAAGACCGGACGGGTGGCGGGCGCCAACGCCGCGGGCGGCCGGGAGCGCTTCGCGGGCATTGTGGGCACTTCCATCGTGGGGATCTTCGGAACCGGCTTCGCGACCACCGGATTTTCCACCGAACAGGCCCGCGCGCAGGGCTTTTCGCCGGTAGCGGCGCGGGTGGAGGGGCATTCCCGCGCGCGCTATTTCCAGGGCGGCAAGACCACCGTGGAACTGGTGGCTGACCGGGCCACGCGGCGACTGCTGGGGGGTTCGGTGATCGGCGAGGAGGGCGCCGCCGGGCGCATCAACGTGATTGCCACGGCTCTGGGGGCGCGCCTGACGGTGGATGAATTCGAGCAGCTCGACCTGGCCTACGCGCCGCCCTTTGCGCCGGTGTGGGACCCGCTGCTGATTGCGGCACAGCAATTGCGCAACCGGTGGTAAGGCGGGTCGGGCCGTGGTGCCCAGGCCAGCGGCGCGCCAGGGCGAGGCGAGGAGTAACAGAAGCAGGCAACAGGTTTCCGATGGGCGCTCCAGTTCATCTGCGAAGGCCGAGGCGTAACGATCTTCCATCATCCTCCTGTCCTGACCTCCTAAGACTTTTTCATGCCAAACCGTCATTTTTGGGCAAGGTCTGCGAAGGTCCATTAATGCGGCTTCGGGACCGTCTGCTTTGTTGGCGGCAACCAGATCTGATGGGGAACCATTGCACCTGTCTGAGGACGCATCTCGTAGAACGCGCCGTGCCCTGTGTCAAGTTCAAAGACGGTCCCGGTTCTGGTGTCGATCACGTAACCTTCGGCTTGCTCCGTTTTCGAATGGTATACGTATCGACCGTTCTGGCTCGAAGTCCAGCCGATCCACAGGAAGCCCAGCAGGACGAGCAATAGCGCGAGATCGAAAAGCCGATCGAAGAGCATTCCTTAGTTGCACGAATCCGTAATCACCGGCAGCGGTACGGTGTTCGATTGAATGCCCGTTGTGAGAGACTTCATCGACAACTGCACCTCCAAGTGCACGCCGAGGGAGCAGCTAGACCCGATGGAGGCTCCGCTAGGCATCGTGATGTTCACCTGGTCGAGACCTGGGATCGTGGTGTGGCCAGTGTAAAGTATATTCGCGGTCGCGGGATTTCCGTTGTTCGGCAATATAGAGACTTGCGGCCAGGTGGGGACGACGCCCAAACCAGTGGCCCAGATCACGAGAGCCTGCCCTGGGTGCGCCGGGTTTCCGCTGCCGATGAGAGCGTAGTTGGTGTCCGTGATGATTCCCCGCCGCAATGCCTGGGCGCATCCGGCTGCCGCTATGCTGCAATCCGGGGTCGGGTTTACGAAGATGCCGGGTGCCTGGGCCGCCACGTTTAGCGGTATCGGAGAGCCGGCGGGCGTATCCCATGTGCGCGGCTCCAGTTGAGAACCAGGACCAGCGGAGTCCGGAAGGAATATGTTGATCTGGGTGACGCTCTGGTAGAGGATCGGAACCGGTGAAAGGTTGAGTATGTCATCGGGATTGCCGTCCCACAGCAGTACCTCCGCCAGCGCGCCGCCGATGGTAGCGGGGTCGAATTTCCCGTAAACCGACACAAGAGAACCAGGCGCCACGGCGGAGCCCCCACTGGCAGCGTTGAAGGCCTGAGCGTGCAGGGGAATGGTGCCAAGGAGTAGCGCGGATGAAAAGAATTGGTAAAGGAATCTCATTCGGCGCTACCTCGCTGTGATCCCGATTACGGCGAATTTGTGCTTCTTCTTTTCCATGTCGAGGACGATGAAGAATTTCCCGTCGCGGTAAAACCGTACTTCCCCGTTGACCGGCAGAATCACAAGCTTGCGCCCGACCTCGGCCCACTGGTACCGGTAATCTGCAGTTTCGACCGTCACGATATTAGAGCGTCGGTACAGCGGGACCGCGATGGCCCCACGACCCATCGGGCTGGCGTAGGCGCCAGCCGCCTCAGAGCCTAGCCCTTGCGAGAGCACTTTCCCGCTCTCCCAATTGATTGCCTTATCAGCCGCACACGCTGCCGTGCTCCATGCCGTGAGAATCGCCGCCACGAGCACCTGGGTGCCGAGAGGACGGCGATATTGAAGTCTCATTTAGGGGAGTTTAGACCCGGCAAACGGGGCCGTCTACGCCTTCTTCGGTTTGTGGGAGTTGGTCCACCGAAGATAGCAGGCAGCGTTTAAACTTGCGGATCTCGCTCACGGTCGATCATCCCGCCTCGACTGAGTGATGGCAAAGTGCTGGCTTGAGGGACCAGAGGCCGGTCTCGCCGACCTGCTTGAATCCGAGACGGGACCAGTGGGCGGCCAACTTGTCGGAGGACGGCTAGGGCGCCACGGCCGCAAGAAATCACTTTACATAAAGAACTTTGCAGTGTAGAGTAGTCGCATGAGCAAAGTCTCCGATCCGCCGGCAGGGCCGCGGCGCCGCTGGATGCCGCCCGAGATGACCACGCCGCCCGTTCTCGATCCGGCCATTCCGGCGCCGCCGGTAAGGCCGCGGTATGCCCTGCTCATCAATCCCTTCTATCCGAAGGACCCCAACGCCAGCTTCGGCAAACACGTGCTCACCCCGACGCTGGCGCTGACCAGTTTCGCCGCGGCCACGCCCGGGCACTGGGAAGTCGGCTATTGGGACGAGAACCTGCTGGACGGGCGCCCGCCGTTCGACCCCATGCCGCAGGTGGTGGGAATCACGGTGCACCTGACTTTCGCGCGGCGCGCCTTCGCCCTGGCCGAGTGGTACCGCAGCCGCGGGAGCAAGGTGATTCTGGGCGGGCTGCACGTGCTTTCGTGCCCCGAGGAGTGCGCTCCGCACGCCGACGCGCTGGCCCTGGGCGACGGGGTGCAGCTTTGGCCGCGCATCCTGGCGGATGTGGAGGCGGGGTGCCTGCGACCGAAATACGCGGCGGGCTACGAAACCGACTACCGCGACGATCCGGCGCCCCGGCGGGCGATTCTGCCGCGGCGCAGTTTTCTGACCACCACCAGCCTGATTGCCACGCGCGGCTGCCACAACCGGTGCGGCTTCTGCTACCTGGCCACCGACGGCCTGCGCATGCCGTACCGCATGCGCGACCCCGCCCAGGTGGCCGCTGAATTTGCCGCCGACGGCGAGCCCTACGCGGTGTTCATCGACAACAACCTGGGGTCGAACCGCGAGTATCTGCGCTCGCTGTGCCGGGCGCTGCGGCCCCTCGAAAGGATCTGGAGCGCGGCGGTGACCATCGACGTGACCGACGACGCCAGCCTGGTGCGGGCGATGGCGTTGGCCGGATGCACGGGGGTGTTTGTGGGCTTCGAATCGCTCACCGACGAAAACCTGGCGGACGCGCGCAAGAAGACGCCCAAGACCGCCGACTATGCGCGCCGCGTGCGCATGCTGCACGACAACGGAATCCAGGTGAATGGCTCGTTCGTGCTGGGATTCGACCACGACCGCCGGGACGTTTTCGCCCGCACCGCGGAATGGATCGAACAAAACCGGCTGGAGTGCGCCACTTTTCACATCCTGACGCCCTATCCGGCCACGCCGCTGTTCCACCAGATGGCGGCGGAGGGGCGCCTGCTGCACCGCAACTGGGACCTTTACGACACGGCGCATGCGGTGTTCCGCCCGCGGCATATGTCGCCCGAGGAGCTGGAGCGGGGGTACGCGTGGATCTACCGGCGCCTGTTCTCGCACGCTTCCATCTGGCGGCGGCGCCCCGAGGATTGGCGCGCGGTTCCGCCATACCTGGCGATGTCGTACCTGTACAAGCGGTCGAACCGGTTCTGGCATTTGCTGATCCGGCATCACCTGGTGCACGCGGTATGGCGGCCGCTGGTGGAAGCGACGCGGCTCCGGCACCTGCGACTCCGGCGGGCATTGGCGCAGGCCGAAACGACGGGTGCGGCGCCGGGCAGCGTGGTGACGGCAGGTGTGTGAGCGCGGAGGGTGGCGACTCGATTGGCCGCCGGCGTCTTAGAAACCTGATGGACGACGATCTTGCCGACGCTGATTTTGCGCGCTTCGAGCTTCAGGCCGTGCTTTTCGACGGCATCGAAGATGATTCCGACGGGAACGTCCATTACAGGGCCGGGGAATTGGACCAGGTTGTCGGCGAATCCTCCGGCGGTGATGGAGGGCCACCTTCAGATCGCGAATCCACAGACCTTGGTAAAGGCGGCGCACCGACTTTCAGAAAAAACTCATCTGCCCGTGGTGAGTCGGGAAAGCTGTTGCGCAGCGGCACAAGGTCACCGCCGAAAAGGCTGTAGTAGAACATCGCGGAGGCACCCGCGCTGGCGACCCGCACCTTGAGGTGGTCCAGTCCGGAGACCGAAAGCATCGACTGGTCGCCACGCAAGATGCGCGCGGCGACTAT
>DATJRE010000421.1:0-2083 GCA_035505095.1 Bryobacteraceae bacterium
GCTCGGCCGCGCCTTCCAGCCGGATAGCGATCAGCCCGGCCGCGACCGCGTGGTCATCCTCAGCGAGGCGTTGTGGCGGCGCCACTTCGCGGCCGATCCCTCGATCGTCGGCCGCACCATTCGCGTCAACAACCAGAACTACACCGTGAGCGGAGTTATGCCCACGGGCTTTCAGTTTCCGCGTAGCTTTCGCGACATCTGGATGCCGCTGGCGCTGACGCCCGCGGAGCGCAATTCGCGCACCGGCGCGCTGCTGGAATCGGCCGGCCGCCTGACGCCCGGCCGCACGCTGGCGCAGTGCAACGCGGAACTCGCCTCCATCGCCCGCACGCTGGAGCGGCAGCACCCCGATTCGAATCACAACCGCCGCTTCACCGCGTGGCCGGTGCCGCGCTATGTTCTCGGGGATTATGTGACGGTCTACGAAGCCATGCTGTTCGGGGCGGCGCTGTTCGTCCTGCTGATTGCGTGCGCGAACGTGGCTAACCTACAGTTCGCGCGAGGCCTGGAGCGCTGGCGCGAAGTGGCCATACGCGTCGCTCTGGGCGCGGGGCGTAGCCGCATCGTGCGCCAATTGGTTACCGAAAGCCTGCTGGTGGGGCTGGCGGCGGCCGTCTTCGGACTGATTGCGGCGCGCTTCGGGCTGGCCGCCCTCAAGGCGGGCATCCCCGCCGAAATACGACGGTTCATGCCGGGATGGGAAGACATCGGCCTCAGCCTGCGGGCCCTGGGTGTGGCCTTCGGCGCCGCCGCCGCCAGCGGGGTGGTCTCGGGATTCGTCCCCGCCTGGCGTTGCTCGCGTCCCAACCCGGTCGAGGCGCTAAAGGAGGGCGGCCGCACGGGCCTGACGCGCCGCGCCACGCGTTGGCGCAACCTTCTGGTGGCCGGCGAAATGGCCCTCGCGGTGGTGCTTCTGACGGGCGCCGGACTGATGGTTCGGAGCTTCTCCCTGCTGGTGGGCGGACGCGCCTCGATCGATCCGTCTACGCTTCTGACGGTTCGCCTGCGCCTCGATGAATCGCGCTACGCCACTCCGGCGCAGGTGTCGGCTTTTTATCGCGAGGTGCTGGCGCGCGTCCGCACGCTGCCCGGGGTCGCGGCGTCCGCTGTGGTCACGGGGATGCCGTACAGCCGCAACGCCGTGAACCTGCCTTTGGCGATCGAAGGCCGGCCGCCGGAGAAGGGCACGCCGCCGGCAGTGATGGTTCAGAGCGTGAGCGGCGATTATTTCCGCGCGCTCAATGTTCCCCTGCGCGCCGGCCGGTTCCTCGGCGATACGGACGGCCCCGAGCAACCGCGCGTCGCGGTGGTCAGCGAGCGGCTGGCACGATGGACCGCGAGCCGCAATCCACGGTTTACCTGCCGTATCTGCAGTCGCCCGTGCGCGAGATGAACCTGGGGCTACGGGTTTCCTCCGGCGATCCGCTGGCGCTCGCTTCCGCGGTGACCGCCGCTGTGCTTTCCATCGACCCCGAGCAGCCCATCGAGAACATCGCCACCCTCACCATGCTGGTCCACCAGGAGGCTTTCATGTTCGCCTACATGGCGGCGCTGATGGGGGTGTTAGGCGCCATCGCGCTGGTGCTGGCGGCCACCGGCATCTACGGCGTCACGGCCTACTCGGTGGCCGGGCAGACACGCGAAATCGGCATCCGCACGGCACTCGGCGCTTCGCCGCGGCGCGTGATGGCCGCGCTTTTCCGCCAGAGCCTGTGGACCGCGGGACTCGGGCTGGCGGTGGGGATGATCCCCGCCTTCGGCATGGCGCGCGCCCTGTCCTTCATGGTGTGGGGCGTGCGGCCGGCCGATCCGCTGATTCTGGGCGGCGTGGCGGCGCTGCTGGCCGCCGCAGCCGCATTGGCCGTCTGGATTCCCGCGCGCAAGGCCCTGCGCATCGACCCGCTGACGGCACTGCGCTGCGAGTAGCCGCGGCCCTGATTCTCCAGCATATTCTCATCGAAGAATGAGCCTGAACGCAGGCGGGAGTAGGTTGGGAGCTGATTGTCCTTTCTGAGATTTCCAAGGCCCCTGGGCCGACCAACGGGAGGCACTCATGGGCCGCAAACTTATGCTGGTTTTCCCT
>DATJRE010000422.1:0-19021 GCA_035505095.1 Bryobacteraceae bacterium
GTGAGAGGTCCGGCTACCCAACGCTACCCGCTGCTCACAGAGCGATGCAATGCACGAACCCACTTGGCCCGCGGACGCGGAACCGTCTCTGGCCCTTGCTATTCGAAGTGCCTTTATCAACCGCCGGGTGTATGGCCGCAAACCGGAAGCAATCCGTTGACGAACACCGCTCGGCTGAAAAACGCCCAAACCATTGATTTATCGTCGGCGAGGGGCAATCGCTGAAGATTCCGGGCGATACACGGGCTTGAACGAAGCCGCTCGCACGGCAGACGCTACGCGTGCGCATGGTCCATGTTCTGGCTTCGGGCCGTTGCGTTCACCACCCAGATGGAGTAATCTCGTGGGCGATGCTCCATATCTGGAATGCTCAGACTTGAGCCTTGTAGTTCATCAACTTCCAGTGGAAAATCGATTGAAATTCCTCATAATGGGCGGAGTCTGCCCTAAACGCGAGCGGCTTCGTTCAAGCCCACTCTTCGCCCGCAATGCCTGTTTTCGATTAGACGACGATCCGGCTGGAGCACTTCGACGGATCGGGCGTGATACGGCCAAGTGGCGGGTGGCGAGACCGGAGTCAGTTACCGAGAAGCCCGGGTGCCCCGCGGAATAATGGTTGGTTGCGCGTTAGAATACAACTAATGAGCAAGGTCCTAACAGCAGACGACATTCTTCCGCTGATTGCGGCGCTGACGCCCGACGAGCGCGCTCGACTCGTCCAACTGATTGCTTCGCCAAAGCGGTGGGACGAGTCCGTCTACGCGTCAAAACCACCTCGGCGCGATGAGTTCTCGTCGGATGACGAATCGCTTGCCTGGGAAGCGGAGGGTTGGGAGAAAGTCGGTTGAGGCGCGGCGAGATTCGCTGGTACACCTTTCGTTCACCTGATAAGCGGCGTCCAGTCCTGATTCTCACTCGAAGCGAGGTTATCGATCTCCTCAATGAGATCATTGTGGTGCCCGCAACCCGAACAATAAGGGGACTGACCACAGAGGTTTAGCTACAACGTCGAATTGGATCGTGTGCATCCACGCCGGCCCTTTAAGCTCAAGCTGGTTCTCGTATTGGATGCCATAGGCGCGTATCACGAGCATGCTCACTTCAGCGTTAGTGGCCCTAAACCGGCCCGGGTCGCTTGTCCCGGGGCCGCCCACCATTCTGGTGATCATTCCCTGCTTCGCCGACGGCTTGACCGAGGCCACCTCGAACCTGAGACGATCGTCCCTGCCCTGCCCCCACGCCGCCGCGACAAGAACCAGCCCTAAGCAAATCCGGTGCATTCTATATTCGTTCTGGCTGGTATTGTATCGCCGTGAATTGCGAGACCGCCGGGCGACCATGTTGGCAAACGGGCTTATCGTAGATTGACCTGCTCACTTGGAAGTGTAGTCGCCACCTCACCGAAGTGGCTGCGCCGGCCGGAACCAAGCGCCACTCGGAAACACCTCCAGCGATTCGGGTTGTGGCGGTGACCAGGCGTTCCTCTTTCCGATAACGGCAAGAAAACGGGCTTGAACGAAGCCTTGCGGCAGACGCTTCGCGTGGACGTGCTGGGGCTTGGGTGTTGATGGTGAATGGCGATAAGGTTGGGTCACAAGGAGGTCCCTGTGACCCATCTTCGAAAAATGGTCTATCGCCATCCATGGGCACTAACGAATTTACGAAAGCGGCTCTGGCCTCCTGGCACAGCGGATCTGATTTCATGAATCCGTAGCCTTCCTGGGAACCTGTAGCGAAGGCGTTCGCTGGACAGTAGGCGAACAGGCTGGCTTAGTTTTCTGTCGGCCTTTCAACGTGATCGATCACTACGAACTCTAGCTGGCCCCGTTGCGATTCGATCTTCAGTCCGAGCCTTTCAAACACGGTGAAGAGCGTCGGCAAATCGGAAACGTCTGCTCCGTCCTGTTTTGTTCCGGGCGGCGGAGACGTTGTGGCAACCTCCATGGGCAGCCATGGTGTCGTCTCGATCTTGTAGAGTCCTTTTATTCCAGTTTTGTCCAACAGTGGGCGGTCCGTCCACGCCTCCACCCAACGCACTAGGTCCGCCATATCCACTGCCCGCGCGTGCAGTCCTCTCCCTCGACCGCCATTGAACCTATGACAGACGACAGTGCCATCCCCGCGGGTGTTGCGGGACAATCCTTTTCATCGATGTCGGCCTTTTCAAGTTTGGGACCGCCCTTGCCAACAATCAGCGCGTATACCGGCATCTCTTTCATCTCGCGGTGGACGACCAGCTTAAACCGGTCTGCCAGCAGCGCTTGAAGCATCGACCTCTCCCGATCGATGCGATCTTTCCTGGATAGTGTTGCTGGAAGGGCGTCCTTGGGGACCGTTGCCTCAATATCGTAAACACTGTCCAGCGAGCTGATCCAGTCTGGGCCCCCAGACATCCTCGGCACGCCCTGAACGGAAAGGTCGTACGCAACTGCTATAACAAGAGCCAGAGGGGCATGCGAGGTGAACCGGCCGCCCGGGAGAAACCGCGGTGTCGCGAACTGCCTGTCTGTCGGCTGGTGCGGCTTCACCGAAGCAACCTCGAATTGGAAGCCTCCTGAAGACTGCGCCCGAATCGCCGGCGCATTCATGAGGCCGACCGCGATAGTCGCGGCCACTGCGAGCGCTGCGCCGCCATCCAGCAGCAATTCTCTACTGCACCTCACCTTCGCCACTATTCGATTCGTCATAATCTCCCCGATTCTCCCCTTTTAGATCCGCTCGTATCAATCTGGCCACGCATGGCGGTCTCGGTACCTGTTAAGGATTGACGGTGACTTTGAGTGCGTGTCGTTCCTCGACTAGGCGATAAGTGCCGTCGGAATTCTCCTGCTCGTGAACCATTTTCAGGTCAAAGCAGCCGAGATCGGGGGCCTGCCAGAGAGTAATGATGCGTCCGTCCTGCAACACGTCTCCTGCGTCGCGTGAAGGCGACCGGTGCTCGGTAACGGTCGTCCGGTAGCCGAGGATGATTTCATGGCCAACCACCGTGCCTTCGTTCGAGCAGCCGGAGGCGACGAATTCCGCCCACCGTTTCGGATCCACCCGGGAAAGGAACGGGGAAAGAGCGGCATTCAAGTTTCGAATGGCGAACGTCGCCAGCGGGTTACCCGGAGCCTGGGACAAGATAATCTCCATGCCGTTGCGAAGGTAAGAGGATATATGGGTTTCGTGGTGGAGCGAGCCATCCAGATTGTAGGTTCTCGAATCTGTCTCTACTATGTAGGGGATCTTTGCCGGCGAAACGAGCAGTTTGACAGTTTTGGGGAAGGCGACGGTCACGACGACGAGAAATGCGGTGAACAGGAAGGCGATAGCCCGGAAGGAGAGGCGAAAGCGGCGACGCGCTTTGGGCGCGAGTGTCGCGTACCCGGCCCGGACGCTGGCACGAAGGGAAGGCGGAGGGGCGGGAACCGTCCAGGTGTTGAGGAGATGATCGAGTTCCGTATCGTTCATTTGGCGCTCCTTTGCGGCGGGGCATGGGCAGCCAAGCTTTCACGGAGGCGGGCGCGGGCGCGTTCGAGGCGAGACTTGACGGCGCCGACCTCGATTTCCAGTATGGCCGCAATTTCGGACAGGGGCAGTTGTTCATAATGGGCCAGGATGAGGGCTTCACGCTGGGTATCGGGCAATTTTCCTATGGCCTGAACGATGGCCTGCTGGGCTTCGCTGGCGAGGAGATCGGATTCGGGCGAGCGATCATCGATGGGATCGGGACCGGGATCAGCGGTTGAGGCGTTGCGACGGCGCTTCAGCCATTGATTGCGGACGACGCCATACAGATAGGCACGAATGCGGGCGCGCCGGCGGTCGTAGGAATTGCCGGGGCGGAGAATCTCGAGGAAGCATTCCTGAACGATATCTTCGGCGTCGGCGGAGGAGTTGGTGAGGCGGTAGGCGAAGCGGAAGAGAGCCGCGTGGTGGTCGTCGAAGAGTTGGAGGAACGCCCTTTCGCGCATCTAAATACTATTACAGCGAAGGGCGGAAAGGAATCGGCTCGTGGAAAAAATACATTATGGCCATGGGTGGGGCCTACAATCATTGAAAAACGGGCTTACCGTAAAGTGGACCCGAGAGCCGCAATCCTCACCCGCCAGGATGTCTTTCCCTTTGAAAAAACCGGCGTCACCGATACCGGGAAAGTGGTTGGCCGTTTCCGGGCCACCGGCTTCCGTCCCAAGTTCTACGACCGCCGCAAAACCTCCGGCATCACCCTGCCACCCACCCTGTTCCAGACCATCGGAGAAATCACTTAGCCGAGACCCGCATCGCAACCCGCTACACTACGGGTGATGAGAATCGAAACCCGCGCCGTCCACGCCGGCCGCCGCATCGACCCGGCCACCGGCGCCGTCACCCTGCCCATCCACCTCTCCACCACCTTCGAACGCAGCCCCGATGGCCAGTACCCGTTGGGCTTCAGCTACTCGCGCGAGAACAATCCCAACCGCGCCGCCCTGGAAACCTGCCTGGCGGAAATCGAAGGCGGCTCCGAAGCCCTGGTCTTCGCCTCCGGCCTGGCGGTGACCACCGCGCTGGTACAGGGTCTCGAACCGGGCGACCACCTACTGGCCCCCGACGACGTCTACTGGGGCCTCCGCAAAGTCATCGGCGGCGTTTTCGGCAAGTGGGGCCTCGAAACCTCCTACGTCGATATGACCCAGCCCGATGCCGTGCGCGCCGCCCTGCGCCCCACCACGCGCCTCATCTGGACCGAAACCCCCTCCAACCCGCTTATGAAAATCACCAGCCTGGCCGCCATCGCCCAGCTCGCCCGCGATGCCGGGCCCCACATCGTCACGGTCTGCGACGGCACCTTCGCCACGCCGGTCCTCCAGCACCCGCTCGATTGCGGCATCGACATGGTGGCCCACTCCACCACCAAGTACATCAGCGGCCACAGCGACGTGGTGGGCGGCGTCCTCATCACCCGCTACCCCAATTACCTGTTCGAACGCGCCCGCGCCTCGCAGCGCTACGGGGGATCGGTCCCGTCGCCTTTCGATTGCTGGCTCTCCCTGCGCGGCATCGATACGCTGCCCTACCGCGTGCGCGCCCACTCCGAAAACGCCCGGCGGGTGGCCGAATTCCTGGCCGCCCATGCGGCTGTCGAAACGGTGCACTATCCCGGCCTGCGCAGTCATCCCGGCCACGCTGTGGCTGCCTCCCAGATGTCGGCCTTCGGCGGCATGCTGTCGTTCCAGGTGCGCGGTACCGCCGAAACCGCCATGGCCGTGGCCGCCCGCTGCCGCCTGTTCATCCGCGCCACCAGCCTGGGCGGCGCTCACAGCCTGATTGAGCACCGCGCCTCGGTGGAAGGCCCCCAGACCCGCACCCCGCAAAATCTCCTGCGCCTGTCGGTAGGCTTGGAGCACCCCGACGACCTGATCGACGATCTCTCCCAGGCCCTGGCGGGTTAGAAACCTCTCTCCGGAAACGCCAATCCGTCTATGACCTCTCCGGGCCAAGCCGGCACCCCCGCGTCGAATGGGCCCCGCGCCTGCCTCTGGCCTGTCGGGAGCTTTCCCGCCGCAAGAACGTCGACATCCGTCGATGCCCGGGCCCCGCGTGCCGTTCCGCACCGTGCCCGGCCCGGCATGTCCGAAAGCTCTCGAAAACCTTTGACTTCCCTGGTACCGTTTGGTGTACACTGGATCTGACGTACCAGACGCTTGTTCCTCACTTTCGCAAATTCGCCGCTCGGCCAGAGATATCCTTGGGGCCTACCGCCCCGGTCCGCTTGCCTTCGCGATTAAAAACCAAACGCATATTCAAGAATGTATCCACCTAGAAACTTTCCTCCTCGCAGGCAGAATCGCAGAGAGAACGTAAACGAATCCATCCGCGCACGCGAAGTCCGCGCGGTGTTTCCCGATGGCACCACCGAGGTGATGCCTACGTCCGCGGCTCTCCGCAAAGCTCAGGAACTGGGCCTCGACCTCGTGCTGGTCGCGCCCACGGCCGTGCCTCCGGTCGCTAAAGCCGTGGATTTCGGCCACTACCAATACGAACAGAAAAAGAAACAGCACGACGCCAAGAAGAAGCAGCACGTGGTGCAGGTGAAGGAATTGAAATTCCGCCCCAACACCGACGATCACGATTACGAATTCAAGAAGAATCACGCCATCCGCTTCTTGCAGGAAGGCAATCGTGTGAAGGCGGTGGTGCAGTTCCGCGGCCGGGAAATCGCGCACGCCGATCTCGGCAAAAAGCTCCTCATGCGCTTCGCCGGCGACCTGACCACCTACGGTTCGGTGGAGGGCGTGCCGCGCCTCGAAGGCCGTAACGCCCACATCCTCATCAGCCCCGTGAAGGCCATCGGCAAACCCGGCGCCCCGGAAAAACCGCCCGCATAGGGCGCCACCGGCTCTCCCGCAACGCGGCCCAATCCACGTCTATCCATGGCCGAAATTGTGGTTCGGCGGAAATCGGTGCCGCCTGCGCGCGAAGTGGTGGCGGGCGCAACGGTTCCCGGCGAAACCGATGGTGCCCGCAGCCGTCTCTCACCGAAATTCCGGTTCCGCCTGCCTGCCCCCAGCACCGCTACCCGGCAAATCCGCAGCCGCGCCCGGCTGAAATTCCGCCTCCGCCTCAGCGCCCTCCGGGCGGTCCGTTCCGCGACGGCCGCATGGAATCCGTCACCTTATAGTCCGCCGGCACCTGGAACAGCGATGCCGCCGGTTCGGCCCGGCTCAAATTGGCCATCCGAAACACCGACTCGCCCGTTCTCGGATCCGTCCGCTTGGACATCACCACCACCTGCAGATCCGGCGAATACCACGATTCCGTCACAATCTGAATGGCTTGCTCGTTGCCGATCTGCCCCGCCGGAATGGTCAGCGTGGTGCGCGTCCCGTCAGCCGGTACGCCCTCGATCGTCTGGCGGCCCAGCGACTCCGTCTTCACATTTTGGTTGAACCGGTACCGTCCGCCGTTAGCCGGTCCCCCCGCGGATTTCGACTGGTTGTTCCGCCCGCCGTTCCTACCGCCGTTGCGTCCGCCGGGATGCGTCCACGACGACCGGGTGGCCGTCTTGTCCCGCGCACTCAGCGCGTAGTTCTCCCCCGCCACCGGGTCGTTAATGAAAATCACTTCCGGCAAATGCGCATTGGGAGCCAGGCTGTTCAACGAACTGAGCGCCGGCTCGCGCCGCGTGCGTCCTTCCGAGTCGCGATACACGTGGGCGGTAGCGGTCTGGTGGATGCGGTTGCCGTCCGCCAGCGTCTGGGTGATCTCCGTCACCAGATCGGCCGAGTACGGCGCCCCCGTGACCACCCGCCCCGGCATGCCGGCCTCGGCGCCCAGAAAGCGCGCCCCCTGGAACCCGCCTCCCGGCCCCGGCCCGAACCCCCTTCCGCGTCCGCGCCCCGGACCGGGATCCTGGGCGTATGCCACGCATCCCAGTACCGCCAACATCACCCCGATCATTCGCATTTGCGTACTCCTCCAGAAGCGCCCCAAGCACGCTTCTCTGACGCGGAGGCGCACAGGCGCGGAGAACTCCAGAGGAATGCCGCCTCCCTCTTTTCCTCCGCGTCTCCCTGTCTCCGCGTCAATTCTTTGCCCCGTCAGAACGTCTCATCCAGGAATCTTACCGCTCGCGCCACCCCATCCGGACCGAACACCACCTCCGCCTGCACCGGCTCCGCAGCCCGCTCCGGATTCACCTCAAATCCCACCGCGATCATGGCCGAGCGCGGCACCTCCATCCGTACCAGGTCGCCCTGCTCGTTGGGGGCAAGCTGCTCCACATTCGGCAGCGGGATGAAGCCGGCATCCAGACCGGAATTCTCCGCCGCCACCGACCCGTCCGCAACCCCTTGCACCACCGCGAAAATCGGCGTATTGGGCGGCACCGGTTTGGGCGTGGCGGTTTGCGGCGCGTGTACCCGCATCAGCGAAAATGCCATCACCAGCATGGCCGCCGCGGCCGCCGCCCAGGTCAGCATCGCAATCCAGGGGCGCCGCCGCTGGCTCAACGGCATCCCCGCCTGCTCGCGGAACACGCTCACCAGGTGTGCCTCCACCCGTGCCGGGGCGCTCAGGCGGCTCCAGTCCGCGGCCACCTGCTGCAAGCCCGCAGCCACATTCCGCTGGACCGCCCAGGCCGACGCGCACGCCGGACATTTGCTCAGGTGAGCCGCCAGTTCCGCGCCGGGAGGGCGCGACCCTTGCGGGGCCTGGTTCCAAAATTCCTGGCAATTCATATGAAACTCCTCAAAGGCTTCCAGCTTCCCAGGGCAGCCCGGGAACTCCTCTCGAAGCTCAACTTCTCCAATAACAGCGCCCGCGCCCGGTGCAGGCGGCTCCGCACCGTGCCGATCGGGCATCCCAACGCCACCGCCGCATCGGCGTAATCCAACTCCTCCAGGTCGCACAAGATCACCACTTCGCGGTACCGCCGCGGCAGCGCCAGCACCGCCCGCCGCAGCGATTCCAGGGTCTCTTTGCGGGTCAAATCCATCAGCGGATTGTCCACCGCCGCCAGTTCCAGACGTGTGGATTCTTCTCCGTACCCCTCCAACGGTGTATCCGACCGCCCCCGTTCAAGCTGCCGTAGTACCAGCTTCCGTGCGATTCCGAACAAATACGCAGAAAGCGATCCCCGTTCCGGATCGAACCCGCAATCCTCCCGAATCAGCGCCAGAAATACCTCCTGGGTGACATCCTCCGCCGAAGCCGCCGACCCGCTCATGTGCATGGCAAAGCGGTAGATGGCTCCCTGACGCCGCCGGTACAGGCTGACAAACGCCTGCTCATCCCCGTTGCGCATGCGCATCAACAGCTCATCGTCCGTCTCGGGCGAAGGGGTCGTCATCGGCTCCTGATAATGATTGCCGCAGTCCTCGGCAAAGGTTCCACGAATCGAATAATATAGAGCTGATCGGCCATGCAGCCTGCCAGCCCTAACCACTGGTAACCTTTTGGAACTTTACTGTTCCCTAGGGTGTTTACTATTATCTCCAAGACGGCCAAGGATTGGAATTCTCATGTCGCCTGGTAAAGAATTGGAAGAAATAGCATTCCTGCGCGAACGGCTCGCTGAGTTGGAAGCGCAAGTGCTCCGCTACAAGCAGGCCAGCGACTCCCGGTTTGCCATCCTGGCGGACGCCGCCCCGGTTATGATCTGGATGTCCGGCGCGGACTCGCTGTGCACCTATTTCAACCGCGCCTGGCTGGAATTCCGCGGCCGCCGCGCCTCCGAGGAACTGGGCCACGGATGGTGGGAAGGCGCCCACCCCGAGGACCGCAACCAGATGGTCGAGCAGTACCTGAAGAATTTCACCGCCCGCCTGCCCTTCCGCATCGAATACCGCCTGCAGCGCGCCGATGGCATCTACAATTGGGTCCAGCATGTCGGGACCCCGCGCCAGGATGAAACCGGCATGTTCTGCGGCTTCGTCGGCACCGCTGTCGACATCAATGATCGCAAGCGCCAGGTCTTCACCCCCGACGAGGAAGCCTCACGCCTGGTCTTCGCCCTCACCGAGCGCGAGCGCGAGGTGCTGGTGCTGATCGCCAGCGGCCGATCCACCAAGGAGACCGCCACCCAACTGGGCATCAGTTACAAAACCGCCGATTCCCATCGCAGCCGCATCCTGGAGAAGCTCAACATCCACGAGACCGCCACCATGGTGCGCTACGCCATCCGCTCCGGCCTGATCGAGCCATAAGGCGTGGTGTGTCGATCCGTTTTGCCCTTAAATTCTGCGGAGTTGATAAACTGAAATCGGGAGCGTAAGAAGGGCCTGATCCCTCGAAGCACCCTCGAATCGCTCAATCTCTTCCTCCGCTTACCGGCCGAACTGCGGAGGCCGGCAGTGAAAACTCCACCGGCAATTCCATCCTGGCGGAGCGCCTGGCAGAGGTTGTGCAAGGGCGTCTGCTGAGAAACTCTCTGGGGACCCACGTGGTCTACCGGTGCTCTGTGTGAGTCCTCCAGTCGAGCCCGTGGGGCCGCGCGGAGCAATGTCTGGCGAAGGGTTTCCTGTACAATAAACTCGCCGTAGCCCCGTTTGGCTGGATGGGAGTGACGGGGTGAAAGCCACAAGGGACAGTTTAGGGATCATGGCTATCAAGAAGAAATCAAAGGATCGCAGCCGGCCCAGCGAAAGCCGAGCCACCTCCCAGCCCACGGTCGAGGATACGCCCCGCGAAGAGGCCAGGCCCGCGGAGAAGGACGTTGAAGCCACCCCCCTGCAGAGTTGTCCGGTGATCGGGTTCGGCGCCTCCGCCGGCGGGCTGGAGGCTATGACCGAGGTTCTGCACCATCTGCCCCCGGACCTCGGCGCCGCCATCGTCTTCATCCAACACCTCGACCCCAAACATTCCAGCATGCTCACGGAGTTGCTGGCCCGCACCATCCGCATGCCGGTGCAACAGGTAACCGACGGCATGCGCATCGACCGCGGCCGCATCTACGTGATCGCCCCCAACACCTGTATCGGTATTCACAACGGCCGCCTGGTCAGCCAACCCAGGAATCCCGGCGTTCCGCACATGCCCATCGATTTCTTTTTCCGCTCTCTGGCCGGAGAGCAGGGAAGCAAGGCGATTGGCGTGGTGCTTTCCGGAACCGCTTCCGACGGCACGATGGGCCTGAAGGCTATTAAAGAAGCCGGCGGTATCACCTTTGCCCAGGAGCCCGAAACCGCCAAATACGACGGCATGCCGCGCAGCGCCATTGTGGCCGGGTACGTCGATTCGGTGCTGCCTCCCGCCGGGATCGCCGACGAACTCGTGCGCCTCTCCCAGCATCCCTACATGGACCGGCGGCGCCCCTCCGACGAGTTGCCCGAAGACGAAAAAGCCTTCGAGGAAATCCTCGGCATGCTGCGAACCGCCAAAGGCGTGGACTTCGGCCAATATAAACCCGGAACCGTGCACCGCCGCACCTTCCGGCGCATGGCCATTCACCGCGTGGAGAAGCCCGAGCAATACGCCAGATTCCTCAAGGCTCACCGCGAGGAACTGGACCTTCTCTTCCAGGACATCCTGATCCATGTGACCAGCTTCTTTCGCGAGCCCACCACCTTCAAGGCCCTCGCCACCTATGTGCTGCCGGCAGTTTTGAAGGCCCGCTCGCAGGACGATCCCGTGCGCATCTGGGTGCCGGGATGCGCCACCGGGGAAGAAGCCTATTCGGTAGCGATTTGCGCGCTGGAATGCATGCGCCAGGCGGGCGTGGAGGTCGCCCTCCAGGTATTCGGGACCGACCTGAGTGAAATAGCCCTCGAACAGGCGCGCACGGGGGTCTTTCCGCAAAGCATCGAATCCGACGTATCGCCCGAGCGGCTGCGGCGGTTTTTCGTATCCGCCAACGGCAAATACCAGATCGCCCGTTCGGTGCGCGACGTTTGTATCTTCGCCCGCCAGAACGTTACCAAGGATCCTCCGTTCTCCCGCCTCGATCTGATCACCTGCCGCAATCTGCTGATCTATCTCGGCTCCAGACTGCAATCCAAGGTCTTGCGGCTGTTTCACTATGCCCTCAAACCCAGCGGTTTTCTGGCCCTGGGCGCTTCCGAGAACCTCGGCGATACGGGGAACGAACTCTTTGCGCCGGTGGACCGGCAGCACAAAATCTACGCGCGCAAGCCCGCGCGAATGGTCATCGACAGCGATCTCAGCGACGGCTACGTGGAGCGGGCTGAGGCGCCCCACCCTCCCGCGGCGGCGGCCCAGCAGGAAGGCGCCAAGAGCGTCGACCAACTGATTCTGGCTCACTACTCGCCGCCCGCGGTGGTCATTGACGAGGACCTGCGAATCCTCCAGTTCCGCGGCGATACCTCGCCCTATCTCCGGCACTCGCCCGGCGGCGCCAGCCTGAATTTTACTAAGCTGGCCCGCGGCGGCATTGCTACCGAAGTTCGCGCCATGCTCTACTCCCCGGAAGTCAAAACCGGACCGATGAAAAGCAAGCCCCTCGCGGTGCCCATCGATGGCACCGAAAAGAAGATTACGGTTTCCATTCTGCCGGTGCACGGTGCGCCCGAGCCGCAATACCTGGTGGCGTTCGAGCCGGCTGCGGCGGAACCCGGCCGCAGCATCGCGAAGCAGCGGACCCGGACCGGCCGAGACGCCAATCGCGAGCGCGTCGCCGAGCTGGAAGAGGAGCTGGCCAGCACCAAGCGTTACCTGCACTCCGTCATTCAACAGCAGGAGGCCGCTGCCGAGGAACTCAAATCCGCCCACGAAGAGGTTCAGTCGTCGAATGAGGAGCTGCAGAGCACCAATGAAGAGCTGCTCACCGCCAAGGAGGAGCTGCAATCCACCAACGAAGAACTCACTACCGTCAACGACGAGATGCAGAGCCGCAACGCCGAGCTCCAGCAGATCAACAACGACCTCATCAATCTCTTGAGCAGCGTCAATATCCCCATCGTGATGCTCGGCAACGATTTGCAAATCCGCCGCTTCACCCCGCATGCCGAGAGGATTCTCAATTTGCTGCCCGGCGACGTGGGACGGCCGGTGAGCGATTTCCGGCTGAAGATCAATGTTCCCGACCTGGTGGAACTCTGCCAGGAGGTGGTGGACCGGCTGGTGCCGCGCGAGCGCGAAGTGCAGGATGCGGAAGGCCGCATCTACACCATGTGGGTGCGTCCCTACCGCACCGCCGACAACCGCATCGACGGCGTGGTGCTCTCGCTCTTCGATATCACCGAACGTAAACAGGCCGCCGAAGCGCGCTATCGCCGGCTGTTCGAGGCCGCCAAAGACGGAATTGTGGTCGCCGATGTGTCCACCGGAGAAATCGTGGACTCCAATCCGTTCGTCAGCAAGCTGCTGCGCTACGCCAGAACCCAACTGATCGGAACCCGGTTCTGGGAGAGCGACCTTTTCCGTAACTCCGAAATCACTGAGGCGGTGCTCGACGAATTGCATGCCAGCGAATCGCTCCAGAAGAGCATTACGCTCACCTCCGAATCGGGCCAGCAGGTCCCCGTGGATATCATCGCCTCGCTCTACTCCGAGGCCGACCGCACCGTCATCCAGTTCAACATCCGCGACGTGAGCGCGCGCAAACGCATGGAGGAACAGGCCCGCCGCAACGAAGAGCAGTTGCGGGATATGCAGAAGATGGAGGCCGTGGGACGCCTGGCGGGCGGCGTGGCCCACGATTTCAACAATATTCTGACGGCCATCACCGGGTTTGCCGAGCTGCTCCGGGAGCACCTGGACGGCGATTCGCAGGGCGTGCGCATGTTGGAGCAGATCCGCAACGGCGCCGACCGCGCCACCGCCATCACCAGGCAATTGCTGACCTTCGGGCGCAAGCAGATCGTCACTCCGGCGGTGCTCGATTTGAACGCCGTCCTGACCGATTTCCGCCAGATGATTTCGGTCATGCTGCCCAGGAACGTGGAGCTGGAATTCGAGCCGGAGGCCGATCTGGGCCGCGTGCGCGCCGACCGCACCCAGGCGGAACAGGTGATTTTGAACCTGGTGCTCAACGCCCGCGACGCCATGCCCGACGGCGGCACGGTGACCGTGGCCACCTCCAACGTGGAGGCCGACACGGCCTTCGCCGCCAACCATCCCACCGTTCCCGTGGGAAATTACGTAGCCCTGACGGTCCGCGATACCGGCGCCGGCATGGACCCCCAAACCCAGGCCCGCATCTTCGAGCCGTTCTTCACCACCAAGCCTAAAGGCGTCGGCACGGGACTGGGGCTGGCCACCGTTTACAGCATCGTCAACCAGAGCGGCGGCCACATTCTGGCTTACAGCGAATTGGGAGTGGGCACCACTTTTACGGTCTACCTTCCCCGCGTGAATGGCGAGTTGGCCAGCCTGCCGGAGATTGCCAGCGCCGCAACCGACGGGACCGAGACTATTCTTCTGGTGGAGGACCAGAGCCCGGTTCGGGAGCTGGCCCGCCGGTTCCTGGAAATGGCCGGCTACCACATTCTGGAGGCGCCCAACGGACCCGAGGCCCTGCGCGTTTCCAGAGAATACCCCGAGCGCATCCATCTGATGGTGACCGACGTGGTGATGCCGCGCATGAGCGGCCGCGAGCTGGCCCTCCAGTTGGCCTCCGAGCGCCCGGATATGCAGGTGCTCTATATGTCCGGCAATACCGAAGAGGCCATTGTGCACCACGGGGTTCTCAAAGAGGGCGTCGAATTACTCCAGAAGCCCTTCACGCAACGCGACCTGCTGGGCCGGGTCCGCCGCATTTTGGACCACCAGCCGGAAGGAAAAGCCCCGGCCGAAGGGGAACGGCCCACCGGCAAGTAACCGCGCCCCGACAGCGCGGCCGCGTTCCTGCCGCGGACCCGTGCCAAGTCAAACGCCGTGGGCGCCGCCGCCTGGGTTCCGCCAGCGTGCGAGTCTTTCGGAGACCGCCATTCCATGGAACAGAATAGGAAGGGCAGCCGTTGTGGTTGTCAGGTGAGTGCGGTGTGCGGCCGTTCGGAGCGAGCCGCGACACTCCACCGGCTGCGGAGGTTTGAATGGACGTCCAGGACGCTCAACGGGAAATACGACTTTTCTACATTGGCGGTTTTTGGGGACAGCTCGTTAGCTCCATAATTTGGCTGGTATCCGCGACCCTGGGTACGTGGGCCAGTCCAAGAGCGTCTATCCTGACCGTGGTCATCGGGGGATTTTTCATCTTTCCGCTCACAAACATGCTGCTGCGTCTGCTGGCAGCGGTCCCGACTCTCTAGACTGCTCCCGGTGCTGGACTAGTTTCGAGTTTCCTGCGCGCTTGACAAGTATTACCCGATGCTGCAACGCTCATGTAGTTTGCTTTACGGCGGCAAAAACGCCCCACGCGATGCTAAAAGCTCACAAGGCAAGAGAACATGTTTCATCCATTAGAAGGGATTGAGGCGCGGCTCAAAAGGGCCAATGAGAACACCCAGAACCTTGAACTCGAAATCAGTCGGTTTCTGAATGAAAAAGGACCCCGCGAAGTGGTGGAACGCGACCCGAAGCGTATCGAGGCCTTTAGAGAGTCTTGGAGTAAGCAAGACATCCCGCCCCGATTTGCCGCCCTTATCAGCGAAATCCTGCACGGATACCGCGCCGCCCTTGACAACCTGATTTGGGATCTCTTGCGGCAAACTGGACACACTCCGAGGAATCCAAATGCCATCGAGTTTCCAATTTTCAAAGCGAGGCCGGCAACTCCCGAAAAGCGTGCCTCGTTTAGCCGAAAAATAGAGGGAGTCGGTGATCGTGCCAGTGCAGTCATCGAGTCGCTGCAACCATACAACGCTGTTTCTCAGTGGCAGGGTCCTAATCACGCCCTGCTCATCCTCCACGACATGAACCGCTTTGACAAGCATCGGGAGCTAACCATCGTAAGTACCAATTCCAAGCAAACGCCCCAGATGTATTTAATTCTGGCGTCGCTGGTTGGCAGAGACCCCACAACAGGTGGCGAAATCCGACGGCCCGTTGGGCACCGCGAAGTGTTCACCGGGATGCGGCTCACTGCGGTCGTGGCGTTCCGCCAATTTGGTGATAGTGGGCCGAATAACGTTGGCGTAATTCCGGGGCTGAGGCGTATCGAAACGGCCGTCTCTGACGCCATCAAGATGTTCGGCGGCTTTTTCCCGCCCCGCTAGAGCCCTTCGTCCTGGGCGGCTGATGGTTTTGTCATTTGAAGTCTCTTGGACTGTAGTGGCCTTTGGTCAGCTCATTTTTTTCCATTTTGAACTCGCTTGGGCTGGCGGCGGTCTCGTGTTCCACAGGGCCGATGGGCAACCGCTATATCAGACGTGGCTGAATCAGCAGCACTCGGCTTTGCGGACACTCCTGAAGACGCCGGCGGATTTCGTGCCTCATTCCTTCAGGCACACCTACGGCACGAGATTAGGGGAGACAGGAGCCGACGCGTTTACTATCATGAAGCTGATGGGCCACAGCACGGTTACAGTTTCACAGAGGTACGTGCATCCCTCTCCAGAGGCGATGGAGAACGCAATTACGCGCCTGGAGGCATGGAACACGGCTCGGAGGTCCGGGGTAGGCACAAATATTGGCACATCGGCAGTCGAGGAAACCGAGCAAATCGCACAAGCTGTTTAGAATCAACTGTGCCCGGGTGGCGAAACAGGCAGACGCAACGGACTTAAAATCCGTTTCCCGGCAACGGGAGTGCGGGTTCAATTCCCGCCCCGGGCACCACCACGTCGAATCGCGAGATCTTTTCGGTCCCGGCATCCACACCAGTGGCTTACGGTCTCTCGAAAATCTCCGACCGGTGCAGCCGCTCGCCTTCGAAAACCACCAGCGAAATCCGTTCGGTGGCGGAGATATCCTGCAACGGATTGCCGTCCACCAGCAGGAGGTTGGCGTCCAGGCCGGGGCGGATGGTGCCGTAGCGGTTGCTGGCGCGCAGCAGCTTGGCGGCGTTGCGCGTGGCGGCTTCCAGGACCACTTCGGGCGGAATTCCGGCAGCCACCCAGAGCTGCAGCTCGTGGTGCAGCGACGGGCCGTGGAACACCAGCGGATTGCCGGCATCGGTCCCCACCACCAGCGGCACGCCCGCCTTCCAGGCTCGCAGCAGGTTGTTGCGGCCCTGCTCCAGGGCGCTCTGGAACAGCGCCGCTTTATCCGCGTTGACACCCTTGCCGGAAGCCACGAAATCGCGCGTGGCCTTCAGCACGGAAGCCTTCACGGACTGCTCGACCAGCGAATTGCTCAGCATATCGCCCTTGCCGCTGAAGAATTGCGCGTAGGCCTCGGCCACGCCCAGCGTCGGATCGAGATAAATCCCCTCGAGCGCCATGCGGTCCAGCACGGCATCCGGAATTTCATCGCGCCAGGAGCCGTGCTCCACCGAGGACGCGCCGATATCCACCGCGTCGGTCACATCGCGGGCATCGCCGGTGTGTACGGCCAGCGGCAGATTCTGGGCGCGGGCTTCCTCGGCCACGGAGCGGACCAGCAGCAGGTCGAGGCGGTCGAACAACATGCCATCGCCCCAGCCGGCCTCCAGAATGGCCTTAATGCCGTCCACTCCGGCGGCCTTCAACTGCCTCACCTGGCGGCGGGCTTCTTCGGGCGTTTTGGGCGTGCGCACTATCTGGTTCTGGACGGTTTGCCTCAGCGGCTCGGGGATGTTCTGCAGGAACTCGGTGCCGTGGCCGCGTTCGGTGGTAAACATGGGGCCGCAGACCGACAGCAGCGCGCCCAGCTTGCCGCCGGTGGCGGTCTCGCGGCGCAGCTTGAGCGAAGCGTCCAGGCCGTCGCCCACGCTGCGCGCCTCGGTCACTCCGTTGTAGAGCAGCGCGGCGGCGGCGTGCGGCATGGTTTGCTCCGGGTCATTGTCCGCAGCGGAGAAAGACATGCCGCCGGTGGCCGCCAGGTGGACATGCACGTCGATGAGGCCGGGCAGCAGGGTCTTGCCGGCGCCCTCCACCACCTCGGCGCGAATCGATTCGGGGTCGGGACCGGCGCCCGGGTAGACGCCGGCAATCTTGCCATCGCGCACCAGCACGCTGGCGTTCTCCATCACCGTGCCATCGCCCACAAACACGCGCGTGTTGCGAATCAGGAACACGCCGGCGCGCTGCAGATCGCGGAACATGGCCTCGTTCTGGGCCAGGTGCTCCTTACTGTACGAGCGATAGCAGCCCAGGATGAGGAACGGCCCCAGCACCGCCAGCACCCACAGCTTCTTGCGCGGCTGAATCTTCTCGTCCTTCTCCCAGCGGAAAAGCTGCATGGCCAGAAACATTCCCAGCCCGATGGTCAACAGCAGCGAGACCACCGCGGCCTTGTTGTCCCAAATGTTCTGGTTGCGGAAGAAGATCCCCTGAAATCCAGTGACCAGGTAAGCGGCGGGCATGAACTCGGCCACGGTCTGCGCCCAATTCGGCAGGAGGGCCGCGGGAATGGTGGCGCCGCTCAGGAACAGCATCGACATATAGAGGACCTGTACGGCGATCATGGCCTCCTGCATGGTGTTGGTGACCGCCGCCAGAATCAGCCCGATGGCGCGCAGCGAGCAGACCCCCAGCGTCACCATGACCAGCAGCGAAAGCCAGTTGCGCGGCATCGGCATGCCGTACTGAAAATGCGCCAGCCCGACCAGCACCACCACCACCGGCAGGTACAGCAGCCAGCCGCTCACCATGGCGGCGGCCAGCAGCGGCATGGGGGTGATGGGGGTCACCTTGAAGCGGCGCAGGATATTGGCCTCGCGCTCCTGCACCGAGCGCATGCCCGCGCCCCACAGGCCGTTGCCGAGGATGCCGAGGGTGAGCACGGTGCCCACGAAATACGCGATGCCCTGCCCGGTGGAGGCGTGGAACAGCTCCGCGAAGGCGAAGAAGAAGATGAAGGGAAACAGGAAATTGAAAAACAGCACCGAGCGGTCGCGCATGGTCAACCGCAGGTTGTTACGAAACAGCGCGATATAGGCCCTCATTCCCGCAGACTCTTTCCGGTCAATTCGATGAACGCCTGTTCGAGCGACGGCCGGGCGATGCGGATATCGGCCAGTTCCAGCCCACTGGCTTCCAGCCACTTGACCATTTCGACCACGGTGCGGGCGGGCTTATGGGAAACCACCGAAAGGCGCGTGCGGCGTTCGTCGAGCACGGCCCTTTCGGCTTCGGCCCACTGCGGCAATTCACCCGCCACCGGCTGGGCGCATTCCATCTCGATGGTGGAGCTGGCGCGCGTAGCGTCCTGAATCTGGCGCGGCGTGCCGAGGGCCACGATGCGCCCTTCGTCCACGATGGCCACGCGGTCGCAGAGCTTTTCAGCTTCCTCAATGTAGTGGGTGGTCAGCAGGATGGTGCGCTTCTCGCGGCGCAGGTCCTCGATCAGCGAGTGAATTTCCAGGCGCGCCTGCGGGTCGAGGCCGGCGGAAGGCTCATCGAGAAACAGGACCTGCGGATCGTTGAGCAGCGCCAGAGCCAAGGCCAGCCGCTGCTTCTGGCCGCCGGAAAGGTGCGAATAGAGCGCCTCGCGCTTCTCCCAAAGCTGCAGGCGTTTCAGAAGGCCGGCGCCATCCACGGTGCGGGTGTAGAGGCTGGAGAACAGTTCGATGGCCTCG
>DATJRE010000423.1:0-7146 GCA_035505095.1 Bryobacteraceae bacterium
GGCCACCAGAATGCCGATGTCGCAGGCCCAGGATTCGCTGGCCTGCTCGCCGCTCTGGATCACCAGTTCCCCGGCCGTGGCGCCCTCCGGAACGCGGGCGATGACCAGGGAATCGGAGCCGATGATCACCGGCGCGCCCACGTCGCCGATGGTCACGCGCGGGCGGTTGGACTTGGCGAAGCCCTTCCCGCGAATCTGCAACTCGCCTCCCGCAATCGCCGCGGGGGGCGTGACTTGCGAGATTTGCGGCTTGTGATCGGGTGGTTTCCGCAGAGCCATATCCACTCAAGATTGTATCAGCCTCGCGGGCGTTGGCCCGTGACGGCGGGCAGTTCGTGGAGCGGTTCGCGAGCGGACGTACCAGCGCGGCTCCCAGGCGCCTCGGAACCACGCATTGGCTGAGACCGCGGCCGGGAGGTAGCTGCGGTCCTGCCGCGGAATCTGCCCAACCGCCCGGCCCATGCCGGAGCGCTCAGCAGCCGCTCCGCCGGCCGGCAGTATCATGGTTCGGTGGCCCCCAAAGCGAACCTGGCCGAAAAATTTGCACTCGTCACGGAGCACTGGCGGCCCCGGGCGATCGCCAGCTTAAACGGGCAAGAGGTCAAGATTGTGAAAGTGCAGGGCGAATTCCCGTGGCATCGCCACGACGCCGAAGACGAATTCTTCCTGGTCTGGAAAGGCCGCTTCCGCGTGGAGTTCCGCGACCGCGTTGTGGAACTGGCGGCGGGCGAGTTTATGGTGGTGCCGAGAGGCGTGGAGCACCGCACCTGCGCCAGCGAGGAAGCCGAAGTTCTCTTGTTCGAACCGGCCGGCGTGCGCAACACCGGCAACGTCAGCGATCCGGTTTATACCGCTCCGACCGGTGTTTCGATCTGAGCCGGCGGCCCGCCGGTCCGCAGGGAGCAAGCGGCTTCCATACGCCTGCGCCGGGACGTTAAATCCCGCTCCGCCAGGAGATTCCCCTGCGCGGCTGGCTGTGCTCCGTTACAATCGCAATAGTGAGGAACGGTGTAGCACTCCTTCTCGTGGCATCCCTGGTGAGGGCTGCGGCGATCCCCATGACCTTGGTGTCGGAGGACGAAGCCGAACCCATTCACAGCGCCATCATCCGCAAAGAGGCGTGGACCCAGGACTCCGTCCGGCGGTTGCGCGCGGAGGCCGAGAAGCGCCTGCGCGAGGGGCCGTGGAGTATCACCAGCGACCGGCCGAAAGGGATCGAGTTGGACACTCACGAGTATTACAGCGAGGCGCCCGACTGGTGGCCGGACCCCGAAAATCCCACCGGGCCGTATATCCGCCACGAAGGGCAGTTCAACCCCATCCGGTTCATGGGCAACCACAACGCGCTGGACGCCATGTG
Source organism: Bryobacteraceae bacterium (assembly GCA_035505095.1). Classification (GTDB taxonomy): domain Bacteria; phylum Acidobacteriota; class Terriglobia; order Bryobacterales; family Bryobacteraceae; genus JOPF133. The sequence continues at coordinate 1,361 of DATJRE010000423.1, forward strand.
CGATGCCGTGTTCACCCTGGGTACGGCGGCTTTTCTGCTGGACGACGTGCGCTACGCCCAGCGCGCGGTGCGCGTGATCAACGTGTGGTTCCTGAGCCCCAAAACGCGCATGAATCCGGATCTGGATCACGCGCGTGCGGTGCCGGGCATCGACACCGGCACGGGCAATGGAGTGCTGGACGGGCGCGGGTTCATCCGCGCGATTCAGGGGATGGAATTCCTGGCCCAGACGCCCTCGTGGGATCCGCGCGAGCAGGCCGGGGTGCACCGGTGGTTCCTGGAATACCTGCAATGGCTGATGCACAGCGCCAGCGCCGAGGAAGAGCGCAACAGCGGCAACAACCACGCCTCGTGGTGGACCGCCCAGACGGCCGCGGTGGCGACTTTCGTGGGAGACCATGGCGCCGAACAGATGGCCTTCAATTTCTATACCGACCGCATCTTCCCGCGGCAGATTCGCGCCAACGGCAGCGCGCCGCGCGAGGAAGTGCGCACCCGTTCGCTCTCCAATTCGGCCCTCAATCTGGAGGCCTACGCCATGATCTGCCGGATTGCCCAGGTGAACGGTGTGGACTTGTGGGATGTGCGCGCGCGCAACGGGGCGACCATTGCCACGGTGATCGATTACCTGGCCCCGTTTCTTTCGGATCCGCGCAAATGGACCATCGAACAGGTGGCCGATTTTCAAAGCGAGGGCCTGTACTCGCTGGCATTCGCCGGCATGGGCCTGAAGAAACCGGAATATGTTGCTTTGTACCACAAACTGGAGAAACCGGAGGGAGCCTGGCTGAGCCTGGTGGACCTGATGGTCGGCCGCTGGGAGGCCGCCGGCCACCAGACGCGGCATTGAGGTGGGCCCCGCTTCACCGCGGAGACGCGAAGGGCGCAGAGAAAAGGCGGAGAAAACCCTGCGCGGTGAAGCGTCCCATGCGGGAAGCCGTCACAAAATGCCCCTAAGAATCGTTATCCAGGATGTGGAACGCGCCGGGGAACTCGCCTTGACCGAAACCGGCGGCGGCGATGGCTTTGAAGCCGTCTTTCAGGAGCACTACCCGCGGATTGTGGGGATGCTGGCCCGGCTTACCAACGATCGCGGCCAGGCCGAAGAGATCGCCGCCGACGTGTTTTGTAAGTTGTCCCGCCGCCCAACCCTGTTCCAGCGCGGGCAGTCTCTGGCGCCGTGGATCTACCGGGTGGCCACCAATGCCGGCCTCGACGCCTGGCGCGCCAACACCCGCCGGCGCCGCCGGGAGGAATCGGCGCATGCCGAAAGTTTGCGCCTGGTAGCGCCGGGCGGCGCCCTGGAGGGTATTCTGCGCGAAGAGCGCTGCGCGCGGGTGCGCGCCGTGCTAGCTTTGCTGAAGCCCCGCGAAGCCCAAATGCTTCTGCTGCGGGCGAGCGGGTTGGCGTACCGGGAGTTGGCGGAGACCCTCGGCATCCATCCCAATTCGGTGGGCACGCTGCTGGCGCGTGCGGAGGCGGAGTTTGAACGGAAGTTTCGCGCCCGGTATGGAGATGAGCTATGAGCAACTGTTGGCCGGATGGGGCATTGCGGGCCTTTCTCGACCGGGAATTGCCGCAGGAGGAGCTGGACCGTTTGGCGGCTCATTTGCAAGAGTGCTCGCCGTGCAGCGAACGCTTGCGGCAGTTGTCGGCGCGGGCGGTGCGGGTTCTGGAACTGATGGAAGGGTTGGAGCAGCCGGCCGCGGGAGAACCGAGGCCGCGCGTTTCCCGGAAGCCGGTCGAGAAGCCGCGCGCGCGCCCCGGCCGATGGGCGGCCGCCGCGGCGGCTCTTGCGGCGCTGTGGGCGGCCCTGGCGCTGCTCACCCCCAAGCCGGTGGAAGCACCCCTCGAAAGCCGCGCAACCCACGTGCAGGCTCCGGTGGCGGTGGCAGCACCGCCGGTGCCCGATGTTCCCGCACCGCCTGTGCTGTCCCCGCCGCTGGCGGTTCGCGCTCCCAGCCGGGCGATGGCGCGAGTCTTGCCGCGAGCCTTGCCACGACCCGGGCATCGAGCGTTTCCCGCCGGTGCACCGCGCGCCGCCCTGGCCGGCTTTCTAGCGCTGGATGACGACCCCATCGATGCCGGCGTAGTGATGCGCGTAGCGCTGGCCGAAGGGCAGATTCAGGCGGACGTGCTTTACAGCCTGGATGGACGTCCGCGCGCCATCCGCCTGGTGAACGAGGCCACCGGGAAATGAGAGGAGGACTGAGATGAAGACCGTGTGGATGATGGCGATCGCGGCGGCCGTAACGCTCGCAGCCGCGGCCGCCCAGGATACCGTTTCCGTCCAAGAGCGGACGGTGATTAAAAAGATGCTGTCGGATGCCGAGGTCCTGGGCGCCAAGGGCGGATTCCTGAGTGCCGCGGTGAAGGGCGCGCCATATTCCGGCGAAGAGGTCACCGAGTTCACCCAGGTATTGGCGGACGGCACCAATATCCACAACGAAACCCACACCCTGGTGTACCGCGACGGCGACGGCCGCGTGCGCCGCGAGACTCCCGATTCGGTCACCATCTGGGACCCGGTGGCTAACGCCAGCTACTTTCTGAACACCAAGGACCAGACGTACCGTCAGATGCCCCTGGCGGTGCAGTTCATGACCACCTCGGTGTCCAAGGATGGCAGGGTGGGAGTCACCATGCGCATGGGCAACGGCATGGCAGGCGGTGGCCCGGTGATGATGTCTGCGGCGCCCGGCGGCGCTCCTCCACCGCCTCCTCCGGGTGGCGGCCAGTTCTTCTTTACCCAGGGTTTGAACCGGGTGAGCGGGGCGGACCAGGCGCCCGCCGAATCGCTGGGCCGCCAGACCATGGAAGGCGTGCCGGCCGACGGCACGCGCCGGGTAGACACCATCGAGGAGGGCGCGATCGGCAACGACCGCCCCATTCAAATCACCTCCGAGCGCTGGTATTCCCCGGACCTGCGCACTGTGATGATGACCCGGCACAGCGATCCGCGCACCGGCGAAGAGATTTTCCGCCTGACCAACGTGACCCGCGGCGATCAGCCGGCCAACCTGTTCACGGTGCCGCCGGGCTACCAGAAACTGGAGAACAAGTAAGCGCCGGCCGAAGCTGGCACGGCCGTCTCGGGCGGCGCTGGTTGCCTGCTCATGGGGTCCGCAACCGCTGGCAAAGGCGAGAAGGAGTCGGCCCCCAGCGCTACGGAAAACGATTCGATCATTCTCCGCACCCTCCTCAGGATGCGCTTCCACACCGGTTGCCGGGCCTCTTCGGCGAGACGCTTTTCCCGGTTCTTGGCTTTCTCCAGGTGATACCAGACACCATCCTCAAAGAGTAATTTCGGATCCGGCCGCTTGTTGGGGATCACTGATCCGTCTGGAGGCCTGAAGAAATGGACCTCGGCAACATCCCGCCCCGTGGCGCGAACACGATACCGCGATGTGACGCTTACCGCTCCTGGATGGCGTAGGATGACCTCCGGGTATCTCGTGTTGGGGTGATATACAATGCTGTGCTCTTCCAGTTCCCCGGCCCGGAGCCGCTCCCAATATTTGCCCGTGTTGAAGCGACGGCGCATTTCCTCTATGCTAATTCTTGGATGAGGATTTCCGTCTGCCATGGCTAGCGTCCACGAAATTTCGGATCAGGTTGCGGCGTACCTTGCCAATCGCGTTTCTCTTGAGCAGTTGGAGGATTGGTCGGCGGAATACTCGTGGAACATCCATGAACGGGCGGACGAGGACACCAAATCTCTCGCATATCGGGTACGCGCGATTCTAAACGCATACAGCGACGACACTGATGAAAGATCGCTTCGAGAGGAGTTGGCCGCCGCCTTCCGTCGCCCTTTTGTAGTACCAACGTCCAGCTCTTCAAACGGCACATTGATTGAGACTCGAAGGGACCCTTCCTCGCGGCCGTGGTCGCCGGTTGCGGTACTTTAGCGCTGGTTTCCATTTTGGTGATGGCAGGCTCGGCAATACCATAGGGCCTCTGCAAAGATACCTACACAGCAGGTTCGAATGGCGCCTCTATAAGCGAAAAACCCGCCTTAGCAACTTCTGCTCCATCAAGCAACGCGGTGACGTAGTATATTCCAGGCTCCCGGGCACGCAAGCCAAAACCGAATGGCGCATTAAATCCAATTGGGGTGTCGGGTGTTCTCACTTCAGCCCTTGCATCGTTTGGACCCCCGATGGTTTGGGTCTCACCATCCGGTCGCACTAGCCGCAGTTCCAACGAGTGCTCTATAGGAGCATTTGGAACAAAGCGGATCATGAAAAACCCATTTACGAGGACAATTGGAGTTTCCTCTGGGCGCTCCGGATTCTTCCGAAAACAGAATGTGTCGGCAAGCCGGATTGCGCTGGGGACTTCGTCTTTCTCTACCAGGATTTTTTCACAAATCAGAACCGTCGCTGAAATGATGTACTCGAGCGGTGGCATTGTAGTATCGAACATGATACACCAGGCCCGGTCCAGGAAACTGAACTCTTCTCATCGCGATCTTCACCACGGGCCGCATTCGGCTATTGCGAATCGTCTGCGCCCGGCCGCGCCGCCAGGTACAGCAGCCAGAATAGCGCCAGGGCTACGGCGGCCGCGGTGAACAGATACACCGGCCAGGGGCCCAGGATATTCAGCGCCGAGGCGCTGGCGGGCTTCCGGCAAAGGTACATATAATCCGTCTTGGCCAGCAGATTGAACCCGCCCGTTATAGCCGCCCAGCCCAGCAGCAATCCGTAGGCACGCCAAACCGCGCCGCGGCGCAGCGGACAGATCCGGCCGAACACCAGCACCGCCACCGCAATCACGATGCCGCCGTGGGCCAGGAAGAAATAGATCGCCGGATAGGTCGGCCAGGGCGACCACAGGTCCGGCGTCAGCAGGGCCATTCCGGCGCCGGCCAGTCCCGCGAAATAGGCGAATTCCACCACCCAGGGGATCACTCGCAGGCAGGCGAAAACCGAAAGCCACACCGCCAGGTCGCAAAGCTGCAGCGGCAGGTTGGCCAGATGCACCCCCTCGTGGGAGTAGCGGAACCCCCACCACACCAGCTCGTTGCCCGCCAGTCCCCAGCCCAGCGCCAGCCGCACCGGATGCGCCGCTTGCGGGCGGCGCCGGCACAGCACCGCCAACCCCACCGCGGCCGCCGCAATCGCCGCCAGCAGCGCCAGGTGGAGCGGGCCGAGCAGGCGCATCAGAGCACGGTCGGCAGCACTTGCATTTCCGGCACCGTGGCGCGCGGAGGCAGCTTCGCCACCGCCAGCACCGCCTCGGCCACATCCACCGGCTGCAAGGCCTGCGCCAGCATCTCGGGCGGCGGTTTGACCGGCCGGAATTCCAGAATTTCGGTGTCCACGAGGCCGGGCAGGATGGCGCAGGTGCGAATGCCGTTTTCCTTCTCTTCCACGCGGATGGCGTGCGACAGGCCGATCAGCCCGCGCTTGGCGGCCTGATAGGCGGCGCCCGAGACGTCCGGCACCTGCCCCGAAATCGAGGAAATGAAGATCAGGTGCCCGGACTTGCGCTCGCGCATGGAGGGCAGCACCGCGGCGGTGGCGTAATACGCGCCATTCAGATTCACCGCCACCATGTGGTCCCAGATCTCCGGGTTGAGGCGCTTCAGGGAACGGTCCGGCGTGTTCGTGCCAGTCACGTACACCATCACGTCCACGGGGCCGAGCCGCTCGCGGGTGTGCGCGGCAAGCTGCTCCATCTCGGCCGCGTGCGAAGCGTCGCAGCCTTGAATCTCGATGGGCAGGCCTTCCTGCGCCAGCGCCTTCTGCAAGCCCAGGAGGCGGTCCTGGCGGCGCGCT
>DATJRE010000424.1:0-19162 GCA_035505095.1 Bryobacteraceae bacterium
GGATTTCAAGCTCCCCCGTGCCATTATTATCAACAAGCTGGACCGCGAACGCGCCGACTTCCAGCGGACTCTGGCCAGCGTCCAGGAGGCTTTCGGCCGCGCCGCCGTCCCCATTCAGATGCCCATCGGCTCCGAGCGCGACTTCCTGGGCGTGGTGGACCTGATCCGTATGAAATCCTACGGCTACACGCCGGATGGCGACGGCAAGGGCAAGGAAGGCGAAATCCCCGGCAACCTGGCCGACGCGGCCCAGAAAGCCCACGAGGCGCTGGTGGAAATGGTGGCCGAGGGCAATGACGCCCTCATGGAAGAATTTTTCGAGAAAGGGACCCTCCCCGCCGAACATATCATCGATGGACTGAAACAAGGTGTGCGGGAGATGCGAATCTTCCCGGTCATGTGCGCCTCGGCCCTGCACAACATAGGCACGGAATTGGTTCTCAACTTCATCGTCGAAAACCTGCCGGCTCCGGCCGATCGCGAAGCGGCCCCGGTGCTGGTAGGCGGCTCGGCTGACGGCGCCACCCGCAAGATTGCCGACAACGACCAAGTGGCCCTGTATGTGTTTAAAACCACGGCCGATCCGTTCGCCGGCCGGATCACCTTCTTCAAGGTGATGAGCGGCGTGGTGAAAAACGATGCCAATCTTTATAATGTCCAGCGCGGCGGCGCCGAGCGCCTGGCCCACCTGAGCAGCCCCCAGGGCAAGACTCTGCAGCCAGTCACCGAACTGCACGCCGGCGATATCGGCGCGGTCGCCAAGTTGAAAGAAACGCTCACCGGCGACACCCTGGCCGACAAAGGCACCAACGTCACCTATCCGCCGGTGAAACTGCCCGAGCCGTCCATCGCCTTCGCCATCGAAGCCAAGTCCCGCAACGACGAGGACCGTATGGGCAACGCCGTCCACAAGATCCTGGAAGAGGATCAGTCGCTGCGCTTCTATCGCGACCCGCAGACCCGCGAATTCCTGCTGGCGGGCGCCGGACAGCAGCACGTGGAAATCGTGGTCAGCCGGTTGAAGAAGCGCTATGGCGTGGATGTGACGCTCAAAGCCCCCAAGATTCCCTACCGCGAAACCATTCGCGGCCATGCCGACGTGCAGGGGCGCCACAAGAAGCAGACCGGCGGGCACGGCCAGTTCGGCGATTGCTGGATCAAGATGGAGCCGCTGGCGCGGGGCGCCAAGTTCGAGTTCGCCAACGAGATTTTCGGCGGCGCCATTCCCAAAAACTATATTCCGGCTGTGGAAAAAGGAATTGTGGAGGCCGCCGAGCACGGCTACCTGGCCGGCTACCCCATGGTGGATTTCAAGGTCACGGTCTACGACGGCTCGTATCACGACGTGGATTCGTCCGAACTGGCCTTCAAGTTGGCGGCCCGCAAGGCTTTCAAGGCGGCCATGCAGGAGGCCAAGCCGGCGCTGCTCGAACCGATCATGAATGTGGAGATCCAGGCGCCCGTGGAGTACGCCGGCGACCTGATGGGCGACCTGAACGGCCGCCGCGGCCGCATTTCCGGCATGGAAACCAAGGGCAGCACCCAGTTTCTGCGCGCTCAGGTACCAATGGCGGAAATGTTAAACTATCAGAGTGACTTGACGGCCATGACCCAGGGCCGGGCTTCGTTCACCATGGAGTTCGACCATTACGATTTCGTGCCGCAATTGCAGGCGGACAAAATCATCGCCGCTGCCAAGGCCGCCAAGGCTGGCGAAGAAGAAGAAGAGGAATAGCGACACATCCCCGGCCCTGTTTGACACATTGGGCCGGTACGGAGGGATGGAAGCGCCGGGTGGGCTAAACGGACGCCCGGCGTGCAGAAGGCGCATTTTTCAGCCGCGAGAAGGCAAAAATGTCCTCTGTGTTGCAATTCTCACGTTGCTGTTATAGTCTTTTAGTTTCCGTTTAGGGCGCAAGCCTGGTGCAGTCGTTTTGTATTCCTACGAGTCCGAGGTATTGATGGATTTTCGAACGACGACGCTTCTTTCCTATGTCCTGATCGCAATGGCCTCCCTCACCGTTTCCTGCGGGTATCCTCAGCAATCCAGATTCCAAATGGCGTTCCTGCCAGCGGCCCCCACCCCATCCCTCCCCGAAGTGGAAGCCCCCAACGTTCCACTGCAACCTAATCTATATCTGAAAGACCTCCCTCCCTCCGTAATTGCCACCGCGACCACCACTCCGCCGCGCAAAATCGGCTGGGACACCAATGTGCAGCGCGCCGAACAGGCCTACGAACGCGGCAAACGGCTCTACCAAGCCAACGATATCGACGGAGCCCGCAAGGAATTCGACAACGCTGTCGATTGGATGCTGAAAGCCTCCGCGCAGACTCCCTCGGATCGCGAAGCCTTGGATAGCCGCCTGGACGAGATGGTGGACAGCATTCACAAATTCGACCTGGAAGGCATGGGCGCTTCGGCGGACTCGCAGACCACCACCGAAGAAGGCCAGTTCGAGAAGGCTCCGCTGGAGGACATCCTGCAGATGACCTTCCCGGTGGATCCCAAGCTCAAAGACCAGGTGCTCGACCAGGTGAAGGCCACGGTTTCCAAACTGCCGCTCTCGGTGAACGATGCGGTGCTCGGGTACATCAACTACTTCGCGAAAAACGGCCATAGCACCATCGTCGGCGGCACCGAACGCTCGGGGCGCTACCGGTCGATGATCCTGCGCATCCTGGACGAAGAGGGTGTGCCGCAAGAGCTGTTGCACCTGGCGCAGGCCGAATCCGGGTTCATTCCGCGCGCCGTATCGACGGCCGCCGCGGGGGGCATGTGGCAATTCCTCACCTGGCGTGGGCAGCAATATGGCTTGAAGCAGACTCCCTACACCGATGACCGCATGGACCCCGAAAAAGCCACCCGCGCGGCCGCCCACCACCTGCACGACTTGTACTCCGAGTTCGGCGACTGGTATCTGGCCATTGCGGCCTACAACTGCGGCCCCGGAGTGGTGGAGAAGGCCGTCGAGCGCACCGGCTACGCGGACTTCTGGGAACTGCGCAACCGCGGCGTGCTGCCCGCCGAAACTACCAACTACGTACCCATCATTCTGGCCATGACGATCATGGACAAGAACGCCAAGGCCTACGGGTTGGATGGGTTGACGCTGGACCCGCCCATCGAGTACGACACCATCGAAACCCCCGCGCCGACGTCGCTTTCCCTGGTAGCCGATATTACCGGCGCGCCGCTTTCCGATCTGGAGAGCTTGAACCCGGCGGTATTGCGGGGCATCGCTCCAGAACATTATCCGATCCACGTGCCCAAAGGGAGCGGCAACCAGTTGATCGCGGCGTTGAACCTGGTGCCACCCAGCCATTGCGATACTTGGAGAATGCATACCGTAGCCGCCGGCGAGACCCTGGTGGTCATCGCCAAGAGGTATGGTGTCGCGGCGTCCAGTATCGTTGCAGCCAATAACCTGAATTCCACCGAACCGCAGCCAGGCGACCGGCTGATGATTCCGCTGGCGGCCCGTCCGGATCCCCCGCGCGCCACGGCGCCCCATTCGGCGGCAGGACACCGCGGCACCACCCAGCACCCCACCCGTACGGTCGCATCGGGCGCATCCCGCAATGCCGTGCACACGGCCGCTACCAATCGCCGCACAACTCCGCATGCGGCCACCGTGCGCACCCACGTCGCCACCACCAAGGCTCCGGCGCGCCGGAACACCGCGTCCGTGAAGCCCCCGCAGCAGAAGGCTTCCGTGCTGATCGCGGGCGTCTCGAACCGCTAAAGGCGGCGTTTCGTCACGGCCTGTCGACGGGCAGACACCGCCTCGGTCCCCAGCGGCACTTCGACTTGGATTCGTGCGGTGGCGGCATCCAGCCACCGCGGTTTCGCCCTCCCCATTTCTCAAAGCGCGCGCCGAGAATCCGCCACTGCCCGCACGACTGGCCGCCCGGCACAGCTCTGAGGCCGGCGCGATGAGCCTTGCGGCCGGCACCCCGTCGCGCCAGGTGGAACGGTGGGAACGCCGGCGCGCGAACAGCGGCGCGATCGAACCGTCCCGCATCGCGGCACCTGCGCCCATGGCGCCGCGGTCTGCGAAGCCAACCCCTGCGGATGCGGGGTTTCCGATCACGCTAAGCACGATGCAATTTCGCCGGTTGTTGTTTTTCGTTGTTGCACAATCTTCAAAACGGGGTATTCTATGGGTGATTGCTGGTTGATCAGAGGAGGCTTGCTTTAATGTTTGACAGCCCGAAAATCTTTGCTGCAGACGAAGAAGAACTGGAAGACTTCCACGACTACGATGACGAGGAACACGCCGAGCACGACTCCAAGCTGGACGAATACGAAGACTCGGAAGACGACGAAGAGGACGACGAGGTAGAGGAAGTCGCCATAATCGCCGTGGAAGTTCCTGTGCCGGAACCGGCCCCTGCAGAAGCGCAAAAGCCCGCCGAGCCTGAGCCGGAAGCGCCTCCCAAGAAACCGGTAGAGAAGGCCACCACGCCCAAGAAGGCGCCCGCCCAGAAAGCGGCGAAGAAAGCCCCGGCGAAAAAAGCTCCTGCCAAGACGGCTGCTAAGAAAGCACCGGCCAAAAAGGCCGCCAAGAAAGCTCCCGCGAAAAAGGCAGCCAAGAAGGCGCCCGCCAAGAAAGCTCCTGCGAAAAAAGCCGCCAAAAAGGCTCCTGCCAAGAAAGCGCCGGCCAAAAAGGCCAAGAAGCGCTAGCCGGCACGGCGCCTTGGCGCGCGATGCCTTCGGTGAATGCTGCCCGGCGGCCTTCGGTTACACCGGCGGCTCCCCTACACTACGTGCAGGATGCGAAGGCCCATCAACGGCTGCTTGATCGGTGTTACGTGGAACAGTGGGGCGACGCGGCCCGGCTTGCGCCGGGCAGCCGCTCAATTTTCTTTGTTCACTACCCGGCGGCAGCGCTCGAACAGATCCAACAGCGCATCCGCCTGTTCCTCCGGCGAGCGGGCCACGGGCTTGCCGGAAAACCCGGCCGACGATTGCGAAGCTCGTCCGTATCCCGTACTCACGGCAATGAATTTCATCAGTTCCAGGGCCACTTCGTCTTTGCTGCGAGGCGTGCCGGAGGCGCTCTCTGGCACCGGGTTTGCAGCTTGCTGTTCCGCCATCTTTTCTTCCTCCGTGTGATACAACTCTAGGGTACTAGATTTCCTCTGCGATGCCGCTGACCGCCGCCGGGCTTGTCCGAAAAATGCGAGGAGGGGCCCAGGCCCATCTGCTGGAGGCGGATGACGGCAAATGGTACGTGGTGAAGTTTCGCAATAACCCGCAGCACCGGCGGGTTCTGGTGAACGAGCTGCTCGCGTCGGCGCTGCTCGATTACCTGAAGATCGCCGCGCCGCCGGTGGCTCTCATCCGCGTCACGCCGGAATTTCTGGAGGCCAACCCGGAGGTACACCTCACCCTCGGATCGCGCCATTTGCCGGTTGAGCCGGGCTGGCATTTCGGCTCGCAATATCCCGGCGACCCCGCCCGCGTGGCGGTCTACGATTTCCTGCCCGACTTGCTGCTGCCCGGCGTGGCTAACCTGGAGGACTTTCGCGCCATCCTGGTCTTCGACAAGTGGGTCGCCAATGCCGATGGGCGCCAGTGCGTATTCCACCGCGCGCGGGTGCGCCGCAGCGATTCGCGCGCCGCCGAGGAAGCCAGACCGGCGTTTGTGGCCCGCATGATCGACCACGGATTTGCCTTCAACGGTCCGCACTGGGACTTCCCCGAATCGCCGGTGCAGGGACTGTATGCCCGGCGGCTGGTCTATGAATCGGTCACCTCGCTGAACGATTTCCAGCCCTGGCTCGAGCAGGTGGTGAACTTTCCCGAGGAAGTCATGGACCAGGCATGGAAAGGCATTCCGCCGGATTGGATTGAGGGTGAGGAGGACGAGTTGGATCGCCTGCTGGAACGCCTCTTCGAGCGCCGCAAGCGCGTGCCGGACCTGCTGGCGGCTTGCCGCGAGGCCCGCACCGATCCCTTCCCCAACTGGAAGTAGCCAAAACGCAGGTGCGGCCGGACGCACCGCGTTAAAATAACTGGGTGCTTCACCGTCACGTTCTGCACAACGACACCATCGGCGCGGTCTCCGATGCCACGCTTTCGCCGGGACAGGTTGGACTATTGTCCGGCTGGGGCGTTTTCACCACCATGAAGGTCACCGAGGGCGTGTTGTTCGCCTTCGAGCGGCACTGGGCGCGCATCGCCCGCGACGCGGCGGCGTTTCACGTGGCCCTTCCGCCGGATTCCGAAGCCGTGCGGCGCAAGCTGCTGGAGCTGGTGGAGGCCAACCACGCGTACGACTCCACGCTCCGGCTGGTGATCGTGCGCAATGACGGCAGCATGTGGGCCGGTCCCTCCAACGGCCGCAAGAGCGACCTGATTGCGCTCACCGCCGATAGCAAAGAGTGGGGCGAGCAGGTGAAGTTGAGCTATGTGCCCAACGCCCGCCACGCGGCCTGCGGCTTCGCGGGCACCAAGATTATTTCGTGGGCCATGAACCTGACCTGGATCGAATCGGCGCAGCAACGCGGCTTCGACGAGGTGGTTCTGCTCAACGAACGCGGCGAGGTGGCCGAGTGCACCTCTGCCAACATCTTCGCCGCCCACGGAAACCGAGTGTGGACGCCGCCGCTCACTTCCGGCTGCCTGCCCGGCATCACCCGCGAGGTGCTGCTGGGCGAAATTGCCGTTGCGGGAATTCAGTTGGAGGAGCATACCCTGATGCCCGAGGATCTGGACAGCGCCGACGAAGTGTTCATCACCTCCACCACGCGCAATCTTCTGCCCGTAGGGCAAATTGAGGGACACGCTTTGGCGGGCCGAAGGCGGATCTGCACACTGCTCAATACGGCATTCGGGGAATTTGTGAGGCGTTACGTGGCGGACCGGCGCAGTGTCCCGGCGGTTTGACGCTGGACTTGGTCTGCGGTTGGCCGGCCCGCTGTTAAGCCGGCCAACCGCCTTGCGCCCCAAAAAAGAAATGGTTCCAAGTGACCTGATTCCCAGCGTTGCTCGCAACCGGCATGCACGGTATCGAACAAGTCATTCGGAATTGCCGGACGCCCTGCCTGCCAGCTCCCCGATCACCGGATTTCCCGGCCACCGGATCAATGCCGACAGACGCGCCGCGTACTCATTCCGAACGGGGTTGTCCGCTCGCAACGGCCTTTCGCTCGCCCGCGATGATCTCCGCTCGCACGGATTCCGTCACGGGGTCAAAGTTCCCGGCCTGCTGCTTCGCTTTTGGATCCAGCCGGTTCCGCCACCCGGTCCATCTTAGCGCTCCGCAGCCGAATTTGCCGGTTTGCCCCGGTTTCCGCTGCTTCCACACGCCAGACCCGTTGCGGTTTCGCCGCCAGATCCCACAGGCTGCGCTTCCAGCTCCCGCTCCCCTTCGGGAGTGTTACCTCCCTCGGGATCGACGCTTCCACTGGCTTCGCCGCCTGCCAACCCGCCTTCCAGGGCCTGCCCGATCTCCGGTTGCTCCCCGAAACCTATTCTATTACTAGGTTTGGCTTCGGATCATCGTTCCCGGTTCGCTACTGCCCCGTAGGCTTGCTGTTCCTCAAACCTCTTGGAACCATCTTCACTATGCCCCCGATCGCGTTTTCCGTCAACGCTTTTTGTGGCGGAAACCGCACCTTTTCCTCAATTTTTATTTGGTTTGTTACGAAAGAGTTACCGAGCTGCAACAGTGCAAGAGTTGTGCATAAAACGCGCTCTGGCCGATCTGTTTAGGGCATTTGGGGGGATTTACGGGCATTTTTGCGGGTAGAGGCCCGGCGGCGGCTGGCGGTGCACCCGGAAGCGGGCTTTGCGATACTAAACCGCGATGCGTACACTGGCCATCCGGCCGGGCGCCATTGGCGACCTGATCCTTTCGCTGCCGGCCCTGGAGTGCCTCAAGAGCGAGTACCTGGAGGTGTGGACCTCGGGCGCATGCGTGCCGCTGGTCCGCTTCGCCAACCAGGTTCGTTCGATTGCAACCACCGGAATCGACCTGCTGGGTGTGGCCGAACCGCCGGCGAGCCTCCTGCCGGAGCTCTGCGGCTTTGAGCGGATCGTTTCCTGGTACGGCGCCAATCGTCCTGATTTCGTGGAGCTTACGCAATCACTCGGGCTTCCTTTCCGGTTTTTCCAGGCATTGCCACCGGAGGGCGGCGGCAGTCATGCGGCGGACTTCTACCTACGGCAGGTGGCCGCATTGGACGGAGCTTGCCGCCATCCTGCCGGTGAGGGCATCCCACGCCTTGCTCACCTTGGGCGTCGCGGGCCGCGCGGTAATTTCGCCGTGATCCACCCGTTTTCGGGCAGCGCGCGGAAGAACTGGCCGCTGGGCAAGTTCCGCACGCTCGCCCGGGTGATCGGGCGCGCGATGCCGGTCGAGTGGTGCGCGGGCCCGGAAGACCCACCGCTCCAGGGCGCGGTACGAATCGCCGATCTCTATGAGTTGGCCTGCTGGCTGGCCGGCGCCCGGCTGTACGTGGGCAACGACTCAGGAATCACGCACTTAGCGGCGGCAGCCGGCGCTCCGGTGTTGGCCCTGTTCGGACCCACCGACCCGAAGGTCTGGGCGCCCCGCGGCCCGAATGTCCGGGTAGTGCGGTGGCGGGCCGATCCAATCGCGCCGTAACGATGGCAACAGTTCCGGTAGCCGCCACGCCGCGGGCGGAGTCTGCGCCGGCAAGCGCACACCGGGCAACGGCGCCCGGCGGCCAAGTGTTGGGGCCCCGAGACGGGATGGCCGCCCGCACGGTGGGCCCCGTGGTGCGCCAGTGCGGCGGTTGACGGTGCAACGGCGCTTTAACCGTGGTTTAACATAGGAGACAAGAAGAATATGTTGCGGTTAGCGATTGTTTTTGCATTTGCGGCACTGGCGGCCGTGGCCCTGGCAGCCGACAACCACGCCCTGGTGGATCGTATCGCCACAACCGGCTTCGTCCAGTTGGAGGCCCACAGCTTTCAGAGCCTGACTCCCGGCCAGCAGGCCCTGGCATACTGGCTGAGCCAGGCGTCCATCGCCATCGACCCGATTAATTACGACCAGAACTCGCTCTATGGGTTGCGCCAGAAGCGCCTGCTCGAAGAACTGATGCGCCATGCGGATCGCCTGAATCCGCAGGTGCGGCGGAAGATATCCGACTTCACCAAGCTGTTCTGGGCCAATCGCGGCAACCACAATGAAATGACCGCGCAAAAGTTCCTGCCGGAGTTCACCTTCGAGGAACTGAAGACCGCGGCCGCCGCGGTGCTGCGGAGCGGCGGATTTCAAAGCACCCCCTACGGCGTGCCGCCCATCCGCAACCAGTCCGACCTGGACCGCGAGCTGACCATCATTCAACCCTCGTTCTTCGACGCCAACTTCCAGCCGCTGATCACCGCCAAAAGCCCGCGGGGCGATCTGGACATCCTGGAAGCCAGCGCCAACAACTTCTATTTTGATGTCAGCATGAAGGATCTGACGAACTTCCACGACGCCCATCCGCTGAACTCCCGCCTGGTCAAACTGCGCGACGGGCGCTTGCAGGAACAGGTCTATCGCGCCGGCACGCCGGATGGCAAAGTGCCCCCGGGATACTACGCACTGTTCCTGAAGAAGGCCTACGAATGCCTGGAGCACGCGCGCGAGTACGCCGAACCGGGCCAGGCGGAGGTGCTGGATGCGCTGATCCGCTATTATCAGACCGGCGACTCTGCCGAGTGGAACCGCTTCGGGATCGCCTGGGTGCAGAATAATCCCACAGTAGACTTCGCCAACGGCTTCATCGAGGTTTATCGCGACGCGCGTGCGGCCAAAGGCACGTCGCAAAGCTTCGTCACCATCACGGACCAGAAATTCAGCGGGCTGATGACTAAGATTGCCGCCAACGCGCAATATTTCGAGGACCACGCCCCGTGGCTGCCGCAATACAAGAAGCAGGGGGTAAAGCCGCCTTTGGCGAAGGCGGTCGAGACGGTCATCGAGACGGGCGACTTCCACGTCAACACCATCGGCGACAACCTGCCCAACGAAAACGAAATTCGCGAGAAGTACGGCAGCAAGAGCTTTCTCTTCACGGGCAGCTCGCGCACGCTGCGCGAGGCCACCGGCTTCGGCCCGCTGGAGGAGTTTGCCGCCTCACCCGAAGAAGTGGCCATCTGCAAGAAATATGGCGACGAGGCATCCGACCTGATGACCGCGCTGCACGAGGTCATCGGGCACGGATCGGGCAAGCTGAATCCCAAGCTGCAGGGTGGTTCGGAAGCCTATTTGAAAGAATACTTCTCGACCCTCGAAGAAGCACGCGCGGACCTGATGGCGCTGTGGAACGTCGTCGATCCCAAGCTGCGCGAGCTCGGCCTGATCTCCAGCCCGGACGTGGCCAAGGCGATGTACTACGCCGCCGTGCGGGTGGGCCTCACGCAGCTTGAGCGCATTCCACAGGGCGACACCATTGAGGAAGACCACCAGCGCAACCGGCAGTTGATCGTCAACTACATCATGGACAAGACCGGCGCCATCCAGCAAATCCAGCGCGGCGGCAAGACCTACCTGCTGCTAAAGGATTTCGACAAGATGCACCAGGGCGTCGGCATGCTGCTGGCCGAGTTGATGCGGATCAAGGCCGAGGGCGACTACCCGGCCATCAAGGCGCTGGTGGACAAGTACGCGGTGCACTTCGACCCGAAACTGCGCGATCAGGTGGTGGCGCGCTACCGCAAGCTGAACGTGCCCACGTACTGGTGCGGGATTAATGCCGACCTGACGGCGCGGTTCGACGGGGCTGGAAAGGTGGCTTCGGTATCTTTGGATTACCCGCGCGATTATATCCGCCAGCAGCTAGGTTACGCCGCGATGTACGGGGTACAATAGCAGGAATTCCATGGCCGCCCGGCTAAATCCGGCGCTTTGCCGACCTTCCGAAGTCGTCGATCTGCGGCGGGTAACCGCGCGCGACCTGGAATCTCTGCTTGCCGAGGAGACCGATTCATGGCACAGCGAACTGGAGTGGGATTTTGAAAAATCGGCCGACCTGGTGCGCCGTTTCGTCGACATGCGGGCATTGAACGGCGGCGCCCTGATCGAGAACGGGACGGTGGCCGGCTACCTGTATTACGTGCTCGAAGACGGCAAGGGGCTGATTGGCGATCTGTACGTGAAGCGCGCCCAGCGAACCGTGGAGCGGGAAAACTCCCTACTGGAAGCCGCTCTCAACGAGATCATGGCCAACCGCCACATCCGGCGCATCGAATCGCAGCTCATGATGCTGCAATTCGCACCCGCCCGGCCGGCGCCGGCGGAGCGCTACCTGGGCGCCTACGCGCGCAACTTCATGCGCGTGGATTTGCGCCGGGCGGACTTGGGCGATGGCGAAGTGCGCCGCCCGATGTACATCGACAAATGGTCGGAGCAGTACCACGACGCGGCCGCGGCGCTGATTGCCGAGGCCTACCAGGGCCATGTGGACAGCCTCATCAACGACCAGTACCGCAGCCCGGGGGGCGCCCGGCGGTTCCTGGCCAATATCGTGCAATATCCCGGATGCGGAACCTTTTTCCGGCCGGCCTCGTACGTGGCGTTCGATGCGGTGACGCACCGGCTGTGCGGCATCTCGCTGGCCAGCCTGGTGGCGCCGGAATCGGGCCACATTACACAGATCTGCGTTTCGCACGCGGTGCGGGGTACCGGCATCGGACATGCCCTCATGCGGCAATCGCTGGTCACCCTGCGAGACTTGGGCTGCCGGTCGTCAAGCCTGACCGTGACGGCTTCCAACACCGCCGCGGTGGACCTTTACGAGCAAATGGGATTCGAGACGGTGCGCCGGTTTTCGGCTTACGTTTGGGAAGGGTTTTGAGCCATGCCGCAAGCCGTTCCGGAAGGGTACAGGGGCGCTACCCCGTACCTATGCTGCCGCCATGCGGCGGAGGCCATTCGCTTTTACAGCGAGGCCTTTGGGGCGCGGGAAGGCTACCGGCTGGCGGACTCCTCGGGCAAAATCGGGCACGCCGAGATTCGCATTGGCGAAGCGGTCATCATGCTCTCGGACGAGTTTCCGGAGTTGGGTGTGCGCAGCCCCCTGGCGTTTGGCGGCTCGCCGGTGACGATTCACGTTTATGTAGAGGATGTGGACGCCCTGGCAAGCCGTGCAGCCGCCGCGGGCGCCAAGGTCCTGCGGCCTCCGGAGAACCAGTTCTATGGCGACCGGGTGGCGAAACTGGAAGATCCTTTCGGCCACCTGTGGATGTTTGCCAGCCACTTGGAGGACGTCAGCGAAGCAGAAATCCGCGAAAGATCCCGGAAGCTGTTCGGACAATCGTAACGCCTGCCATTTTCGCCTCACGGATCAGAATCGCCGGCGAGCGGCGAGCCTTGGTGGGTGCTTCCGAATAGCCGGTCGAGGCCGGCTGCGTGGGTCTTCAGGCCCGTAGACTGGTCGGCCATCTGGTTGCCGGCGGTGGCTTCATCGGCGGCAAGGGCGGCGGTGTGCTGGGTGACCGCTTCCATGCGTGTCAGGGCCTTGGAAACCTGGTCCATGCCGCGGGTCTGTTCTTCACTGGCCACGCGAACCTCATCCACCAGGTTTTTGACCTGGCCGGCGCTCGCCACCATGCTGTGGACCAAATCGGCCAGGTTCTGCAAATTGACGCTGCCCTCGCGGGACCGGCTGACGGATTGATCGATCAACCCGGCGATGTCTTTGGCGGCCTGACTGCATCGCCCGGCCAGCGAGCGCACCTCCTCAGCCACCACCGCGAACCCCAAGCCAGCCTCGCCGGCGCGCGCCGCCTCCACTGCGGCATTGAGCGCCAGGATGTTGGTCTGGAAAGCAATCTCGTCAATCACGCGATTGATTTTGGAGATTCCGTGGCTGGATTCGGCAATCAATTTCATGGAAGCCAGCGTCTCCGCAAGCGCGGCAGTGCCGGCCTTCATCTGCCCGTCCACCCGGGCCATCAGTTCGGCCGCCTTGCTGGCGTTCTCCAGGTTGCTGCGCGTCATGGCATGGATCTGCTCGGTCCCGGAGGCGGTTTCTTCGAGTGAGGCGGCCTGCTGGCTGGCGCTCTCCGACAGGGATTGGCCCGCAGATCGGACCCGACCGGCAGTTTCCGCCGCCTGGCAGGCGCCCTGGCGCAAATGGGCCGCGACTCCGCGGATCCGTCGGCCAATCCTGCGAATCCAGACAACTACCGAAACTCCGACCACCAGGAACGCCGCACCTAAAAGAAGCTGAACCAGATAGGCCCGCGCCGCAGCCGATTCGGCATCGGCCTTCTCCTGCGCCAGAGCGGCGGTCCCCATGGCAATCAGTTGTTTGGCCGCGGCATCCATCTCGTTGGCCGTGGTGCGGACCTCGCCGGTGCGCAACCGCGAAAGCCCATCGGTGTCGCGAGCCGCCGCCAGCCGTTCCATCTCGGGACCCAGGTTCCGCCACTTTTGGAGCTTCGGCCTCATCGTTTCCACCAGCAGACGTCCCTGCCCGCCCTTGAGCAGAGGCTCTAACTGATTCAAAATAGTATCGATCTGCGCGCCGCTGTCGTGAAACAGGGTTTCTGCTTTGAGCAGATCTTTGGGAGACTCGAAAACCCCCAGGGAGATGCCACGCTGCGCAAAGCGCATCTCATAGATGGACGTCCGGATCTGCTCCGCCAGCGGCAGCTCGTAAGAGGCTTTGGAGAATGCGTGGTCGACATCGGCACCCAAAACCCGGATGGCCAGAAAAGCCCCCAAGCCCTGGAAAATGGCGAAGAGCGCCATGACGGCGACTGCGCCCGCGATTTTGGTAGTGACCGTGTAGTTCCGATGCATCAACGTCTTCGGCCAGATCGGCCTACTTCAAATATCGGCGGGAAGAAGGAAAACCTTTAGAGCCGGGGATCTTTTTACTCAGGCGTTGTGCGGCGGAGGGGAACGAGCTTAATGCGCTTGGCCTTGCAAATCCACGCTGTCGATGTGGGAGCCGTCGGGAGCGAAGGCCACCACGTGGGCCACCGTCCCATCTACTTGAAAGCGCACGAAATTCTCGGTCTTCATGACCTTGATGGTGATGCCCGCCGGAGGCTTATCGACATCGTAGAGCGGCGCCCCGCCGCCCCCGGCAATGAAGTAGTGAACGCCGTTTTTCAGGTAGTGCTGGTAGTTGTGGTCATGGCCAAACAGCGCGGCGGTCACGTGGTATTTCTCAAACATCGGCATGAGCGCGGTAATGTGCGGGTTATCGCCTTGGCGGCTGGCCACTGCGGTCATGGGTGGATGATGCGCCGCCACGAAGCGGAAGGTGGCACCCTGGCTTTTGCGCAGGTCTTCCTCCAGCCAAGCGGTCTGCTCTTTCCAGAATGCCTGGCGGGCGGCTTCCGTGGGGGCGGAATTGGCCAGGTCGCTGTTGAAGATGGCGAAGTGCGCCTTGCCCCAGTCGAAGGAGTAGTAGGGCGCCGCCTGGAAGAAATCGTAGTAATCGGTGGCGTTGTGTTCGTGGTTGCCAAGCGAGGGGAAGAACGCCACGCGGCGCAGCAATTCCCTCTCGATGTCGAAGAAAACAGGCCACAAGGAGGCATCCGCGCCGTCGGCCACCATGTCTCCGGTTTGCACCACAAAATCGGGGTGGCTGTTAGCCAACACGGCCTGAATCACCTTCTTATGGGCGTCCGGCCGGGTGCGGTTGTCGCCGTACAGCACAAACTCGAACGGGTGATCGCCGGAGGGCGGAGTCTTGAAGCTGCCGCTCAGATCCTGCCCAGGCACTTTGTAGGAATACTCCACACCGGGTTTCAGCCCACGAAAAACCACCTTCTCGGCGCGCAGGGTGGGCACGGTGCGGGCTTCGGTGCTGCCTTGGGCAACAATGGAGGCTTCGGCAGTCTCGACGATCCAGACCACCGTCGCTGACCGGCCGCTGACATTGACGGCAAAGGGTCCGCCGACGACTTTGTCGGCAGCCGACACGGTCAGAACGGCACAAACCAAACCACAGACCAGTTTTGGGAGCATTGCACCCAGCATAATGCGCGTGACCGGAAGGTTTCAAATGAACATCCGGTGACTGCGGTGACTGCCGGCGCCACGGGTAACCGCACAGACGGACAGTTGCCCGCGTGGTACAGCGGCTTCCGGGCAGCGATGGCGGGCGAGCACCGCTGCTAAACTGAGGGCGGGGGATTCCGCGTGGGTTCCGGCTCGACAACTCAAGAATCCGTGGCCCTTCGCTTCGCGGGGCTGGATGCCAACCAGCTCATCCGCGCCTTTCGGATCATGCACACCTCGCGGCGGCTGGACGACCGCGAGATTGCCCTCAAGCGCCAGAACCGTATCTTCTTTCAAATCAGCGGCGCCGGGCACGAAGCCGTGCAGGTGGCGGCCGGCATGGCGCTCCACGCCGGCCACGACTGGGTCTATCCTTATTACCGTGATCGCGCCCTGTGCCTGACGCTCGGCGTCACGCCCCACCAAATGCTGCAACAGGCCGTGGGCGCGGCGGCCGACCCGGCTTCCGGCGGCCGCCAGATGCCCTCCCATTGGGGCAGCCGCGAGCTGCGCGTCGTCAGCTCTTCGTCGCCCACCGGCACCCAATTCAACCAGGCGGTGGGATGCGCGGGCGCCAGCCGCTACCTTGGCGAGGGACAGGAGATCACCCTGGTGTGCGGCGGCGATGGCGCTACCAGCGAGGGCGAGTTCTGGGAAGCGCTGAACACCGCTTGCCTGGAACGGCTCCCGCTGCTTTTCCTCATCGAAGACAACGGCTACGCCATTTCCGTCCCGATCGAAAGCCAGACCGCCGGCGGCAGCATTTCGCGGCTGGTGGAGGGCTTCCCTGACTTGCTGCGGCTGGAAGTGGATGGCACCGATTTTCTGGCCTCCTACCGTGCGCTGCAGGAGGCCGCCGATTCCTGCCGGCAGGGGCGCGGCCCCGCGCTGGTACACGCCCACGTCATCCGCCCATATTCGCACTCGCTCTCGGACGACGAGCGGCTCTACAAAACTCCCGCCGAACGGCAGTTGGAGAGCCAGCGCGACCCGGTGCTGCTGTTCCCCAAGCTCCTGCTCGAGGAAGGCATTCTGGACCGCCGCATGTTGCAGGACCTGACCCACGAAATCGACCTGGAGGTACACCAGGCCACCGAACAGGCCCTGCACGACGAGCCACCCGACCCCGCCTCAGCCCTGCGTCACCTGTATTCCGACACCATCGACCCCACCGGCGCGGCCTTTGCGGCCCGGCCGGAGCCGCACGGGGAGCCGCTCACCATGGTGGACCTCATCAACGCCACCCTGCGCGAGGAGATGCGCCGTGACCCCGCCATCCTGGTTTTCGGCGAAGACGTGGCGGATTGCGGCCACCCAGCCCACTTGGGCGAGGTGAAAGGCAAAGGCGGCGTCTTCAAGGCCACTCACGGACTGCAAACCGAGTTCGGCTCCGAGCGCTGCTTCAATACGCCACTGGCCGAAGCGGCCATTGTGGGGCGCGCCATCGGAATGGCCACCCGCGGCCTCAAGCCGGTGGCCGAGGTGCAGTTCTTCGACTACATCTGGCCGGCCATGATGCAGCTCCGCAATGAGCTGGGCACTCTGCGGTGGCGCTCCAACGGGGCATTCTCGTGCCCCGCCGTCGTACGCGTAGCCATCGGCGGCTACTTGAATGGCGGTGCCGTCTATCACAGCCAGTGCGGTGAGGTGATCTTCACCCACTGTCCGGGGCTGCGCGTGGTGATGCCCTCGAATGCGCTGGACGCCTGCGGGCTGCTGCGCACGGCCCTGCGCTCGGACGACCCGGTGCTGTTTCTGGAACATAAGAAGCTGTACCGCGAGCCGTACAATCGTTCGCCGCATCCCGGCCCGGATTTCACCATTCCTTTCGGCCAAGCGCGCCTGATCAAGCCCGGCCGCAGCCTGACGCTGGTCACTTACGGAGCGCTGGTGCAGAAGGCCCTGGCCGCCGCCACCCAGGTGGAAAGGCGCAATCCCCAGGCGACCGTCGAAATCCTGGACCTGCGGACCCTGGCGCCCTACGATTGGGAGGCCATCCGCGCTTCCGTGGCCAAGACCAGCCGGGTGCTGATGGCGCATGAAGACTGCCTCTCGTTCGGCTATGGCGCCGAGATCGCCGCGCGCATTGCCAGCGAGTTGTTCGAACACCTGGATGCCCCGGTACGGCGCGTAGGCGCGCTGGATACGTGGGTGGGCTACCATCCCCGCCTGGAAGCCGCCATCCTGCCGCAAACCGAAACGCTGGTGGCGGAGATGGAGCGGCTGCTGGCCTATTGACCAGAAGGGCCGTAGCGTG
The DNA here is from genome assembly GCA_035505095.1 of Bryobacteraceae bacterium. Classification (GTDB taxonomy): domain Bacteria; phylum Acidobacteriota; class Terriglobia; order Bryobacterales; family Bryobacteraceae; genus JOPF133. The sequence goes on from DATJRE010000424.1 coordinate 17,245, forward strand.
CCGGCGCTATACTGGCAGTCATGCGGTGGTGCTGTCTGGCGATATCGATTGTGGTGGCCGCGGCCCTCGGCGCGCAAACGCCCGCGCCTATGCCCGCGCCAGTGCTGGTAGAGCTGTTTACTTCCGAGGGCTGTTCCGATTGCCCGCCCGCCGACCGGCTGCTGGCCCGTCTGGACGGGCACGCCATCGTGCTTAGCGAACACGTGGATTACTGGAACAGCCTGGGATGGAAAGACCCGTTCTCCGCGGCCCTGTTTTCGCGCCGGCAGGAGACCTACTGTTCGGAACTGGGCGCCCAGCAGGGCCCCTACACGCCGCAGATGGTGGTGGATGGCGAAGCCCAGTTTGTGGGCAGCGATGCCGGCCGGGCCGCTGATGAAATCGCAAAGGCCGCGCGGCGCCCCAAAGCCGACGTGAAGCTGACCCGCACCGCCGCCGGGCTACAGGTGGAGATTGCCTCCGCGCCGGCCTCCGGCGATGTCTGGATGGTGCTGGCCGACAACCGCGATGAGTCCCAAGTGGCCGCCGGTGAGAACAAGGGCCGGCGCCTGGAGCATATCGCGGTGGTCCGCAGCCTGCAGAAAATCGGGACGGTCAAGCGCGGCGGAGCCTTCAGCCACCTGGCGGAACTGCCGGCCTCCGCCGCCACACAGAGGGTGGTGGTGTTTGTGCAGCAGCCCGGGCAGGGGCGCGTCACGGGCGCGGCCATGTGGCGCGCGGACGCCTCACCGTCCGGATCGCAATAGCGCCGCCACTACCGTCCAGTAGATCTCCCCCGCGTGGCTGCGGGCCAATTCGCTGAAGACGGGTCCATACTGTGCCGGGCCGGTCACTGACCGTGCATGCAGGCCTTTCAATCCGCCGCCGAGGGTCTTCTCCAGAAGCGGGTCTTCCTGCCCCGTCAGGGTGACCTTGACGTCCACAGCCAGGGTGACATCGTCGGCCGATTGCTGCTGCACGCAGGCGGTAGACGGGCGCAGCCGCAGCAATACGGCGGCGTCGGCATCGGAGGGGTCGGCATCGCCCGGTATCAGGCCAGCCGCGCCTTTGCCGGAAGTGCCCACGAACTCGCGCAGCGCGTCCAAAGCCACCACCCCCAGTTTCAGGTTGCGGACGGCTTCAGCCACTTGCGAAGGCATCAGAAAGCAGGAAGTGGTCAGGTTTTTCGATAACACATCCACCGCCACCGCCAGGCGAAACGGTCCCGGATGGGGCAGTTCCCGGATAGCCTCCAGGGTCCCCGTGGATGACGAAAGCACCGCCAGCCCGTAGGCCGTGTAGCCCAGATGGTCGCGCGCCTCGGGATGGGCCCCGCCCGCCAGCAGCAGGCGGACCGCTTCGGCGCGCCCGTGCTGCGCGGCCAGCATCAGCGGCGTGCGCCCATCCTTATCCTGCACTTCCAGGTTGATCTTGTGGCTGATCAGCGTGCGGATGAGCGCGTTGTCGCCCTTGCGCGCGGCGTTCAGCAAATCGGCGGCGCGGGGTTCGGCCGCCCATGCGGCAGTTGCCACCAGTGCCGCCACGATCCAGGGGAAGCGCACCCACTCAACGTAGCACAGCGCCGGCGCTACTCCGGCTCACTCGCCGCAGTACCGCACCCGAACGAAATCCCGGCGCAATCCGGGCCTTGCCAACTGGCGAATAAAAGGCGAAAATGGGGTATGGCACTCGTGGGAATCGCCCGGCTGGCGGCCGCAAGCGAACTGCTGGAAGCCAAGCGCGCGGTCGAGTATTTCGAACTCCCGGCGCGCAGCATCCTCAACCGCACCAGGCCGAACATGCCTTTCCAGTGGACTATCAATCCTTACCGCGGCTGCGAGTTCGGCTGCAAATACTGTTACGCCCGCTATACCCATGAATTCATGGAGCTGGACGCCGTCGAATTCGAGGACAAAATCTACGCCAAGCAGGCCACCGC
>DATJRE010000425.1:0-7905 GCA_035505095.1 Bryobacteraceae bacterium
CATTTACCAGGCGCGCTTCATGCGGTACCTGGAAAACCGCGGCATTGTGCCGGCCAGCCCGCGGCATATCTGGGCCTTCCTCGGAGACGGCGAAATGGACGAGCCGGAATCCATGGGATCGCTCACCCTGGCGTCGCGCGAAAAGCTGGACAACCTGATTTTCGTCATCAATTGCAACCTGCAGCGGCTGGATGGGCCGGTGCGTGGCAATGGCAAGGTGATCCAGGAGCTGGAAGCGGCCTTCCGCGGCGCCGGCTGGAACGTGATCAAACTCATCTGGGGTTCGGATTGGGATCCGCTCCTGGCCCGCGACACCACCGGCCTGTTGCAAAAGCGCATGGGCGAAGTGGTGGATGGCGAATTCCAGACTTACGTCACCAAGGACGGCGCTTACGTCCGCAAAAATTTCTTCGGCAAATACCCCGAACTGCTGGACTTGGTTTCACACTTGAGCGACGACGACCTGGTGCGGCTGCACCGCGGCGGCCACGATCCGTGCAAGGTGTTCAACGCCTACAAGGCGGCGGTGGAAACCAAGGGCCAGCCGACCCTGATCCTGGCCCACACCATCAAGGGATATGGACTGGGCGAAGCCGGCGAGGGCCGCAACATCACCCACCAGCAGAAGAAGCTCAACGAAGCCGAAATCGCGAACTTCCGGTCGCGCTTCGAAATTCCGATTCCCGAAGAGGCCGTTCACACCACCTCGTTTTACCGTCCGCCGTCGGATAGCCCGGAGATCGCCTACCTGCACGAGCGCCGCCGCCTGCTGGGCGGACCGATGCCCAGCCGCGCGCCCAAGGCCGCTCGCATCACGGCGCCGCCGCTGGAGTATTTCAAGGAATCGCTGGAGGGTTCGGCCGGGCGCGAAGTTTCCAGCACCATGGCGATGGTCCGCGTGCTCACGCTGCTGCTCAAGCACCCGGAAACCGGCAAGCACGTGGTCCCCATTATCCCCGATGAGGCCCGCACGTTCGGCATGGAGTCCCTGTTCCGGCAGTTCGGCATTTACGCCAGCCAGGGCCAGCTTTACAAGCCGCACGACGCCGAAATGTTCCTGTACTACAAGGAATCCAAGGACGGCCAGATTCTGGAAGAGGGCATCACCGAGGCCGGCTCGATGGCGTCGTTTACGGCCGCCGGCACGGCTTACGTGAACTACGGGGTGCCCATGATCCCGTTCTTCATTTACTACTCGATGTTCGGATTCCAGCGCGTGGGCGACCTGATCTGGGCCTTCGGCGACGCCCGCGGCAAGGGCTTCCTGTGCGGCGGGACGGCCGGGCGTACCACGCTTTCGGGCGAGGGTCTGCAGCACCAGGACGGCCACAGCATCGTGCTCGCCAGCGCCGTCCCCACTTGCGTCACCTACGACCCGGCGTACGCTTATGAAATCGCCATCATCGTGCAGGATGGCGTGCGGCGCATGTACCAGGAGATGGAAGACCACTTCTACTACCTGACCTTGTACAACGAAAACTATCCCATGCCGGCGATGCCGGAAGGCCTGAATCCCGAGGAAGTGCTGAAGGGCATTTACCGCGTTCAGCCGGCTTCGGAGGGCAAGGCGGTGGTGCAGCTTTTCGGCAGCGGCCCGATTCTCAACGAAGCTCTGCAGGCGCAGAAGATTCTGGACCAGCAGTACGGCGTGGCGGCCGATGTGTGGAGCGTCACCAGCTACAACGAACTGCGCCGCGAAGCGCTGGGCGTGGAGCGCTGGAACCGGCTGCATCCCGCCGAGCCGGCGCGCACACCGTACATCGTGCAGGCGCTGGCAGGGGCTGAAGGACCCATCGTGGCAGCCAGCGATTACATGAAAGCCGTGGCCGATCAACTCGCGCCGTGGCTGCCCGGCCGTATGGTCACGCTGGGCACCGATGGATTCGGCCGCAGCGACAACCGCGAGTATCTGCGCCGGCATTTCGAGGTCAACGCCCAATCCATCGCCGCGGCGGCGCTTTCGCGCCTTGCCCGGGAGGGCAAATTCGACGTCCGCAAGGCCGCCGCTGCCTTCAGCGAGTTGGGGGTGGCCACCGAGACCGGCGACCCGGCGCACGCGTGATGCGGCACGGCTTCTGAATGCGCACCGGGCAAGCCATCGCCCTTATCGGCATGGCGGTCACCGCCGTGCTGGCGGTTCTGAAAATTCTCATCGGGTTGGCGGGCCGTTCCACGGCCGTGGTGGCCGATGGACTGGAATCGGCGGGCGACTTCCTGGGCTCCGGGATCGTATTTCTGGGGTTGACCGTGGCGGCCAAACCGCCCGATGAAGACCACCCTTATGGGCATGGGCGGGTGGAAATTCTGAGCGGCCTGCTGATCGGCCTGGCACTGGCTGCGGGCGGGGCGCTGATCTCGGCCTTTTCCCTCGATCACCTGGGCCGGCCCGAACCGCCGCTGGCGGGTTACGTGGTCTGGCCGCTGCTGCTTTCCCTGGCGGCCAAAAGTTCGCTCGCGGGCGTCAAGTTTCGCTATGGGCGCAAAATCAACAGCGCCGCGCTCACCGCCGACGCCTGGCACGACGCCACCGATTCGATTTCCGCGATTGCCGCTCTATGCGCGGTGGGTTTGACGTTGCTCGATCCCGCGCGGTTCGGGAATGCCGACCGGTATGGCGGCTTCGTGGTGGGCCTGATCGTGATCTCGGCCGGCGTGCGCGTGACCTGGGACACCAGCCGGCAACTGATGGACACCATGCCGGACGAATCCATGATGGCCCAGATCCGCGCCGCGGCGGCCACCGTGGACCGCGTGCGCGGGGTGGAAAAGTGCTTCGCGCGCAAGACCGGTTTGGGCTATCACGTGGACCTGCACCTGGAAGTGGATCCGGAGATGACCGTGCGGCAATCCCACGAAGTCGCGCACCAGGTCCGCCTGCGGGTGATGAATACGCTGGACTGGGTGGCGGATGTGCTGGTGCACGTGGAGCCGGCGCCTTAAGGGGCGGAGCTGGCCGCGCAAAGAGGGCCCGGTAGTGGGCTACTTTGGATTTTTCCCGGCTTGACGGCGCGGGGCAAAAGGTGCCACGCTGATGGTGTATGCGAAAGCCGTCAGGCAAAGAACCAGAAGATGAAGTCCAGGCCGGTTTTATGGCCGTACACAGATTGCTTGGAGACCTGGGGGAATTTCCAGCCGTTGAGCCAGAACCGGGGGCGGAACAGCCGGAACAACCTCCAAGGTCCCTGCGGTCCCAAATCCTAGCGGAACTCGGGCGCGAAGGTGGCAAGATTGGCGGGAAGCGCCGTGCTGAGAGCATGACGCCAGAACAGCGCCGCCGAAGCGCCCGCAAGGCCGCTAAAGCACGATGGGCCAAAGAAAAAGCGGCATCCTGACAGGTGGGCCTTTTCGAAAGAAATATTTCAAAAGTCTTGACTATGCGTGAGCCGTCTGGCATACTACAAGTATGAACAGGCTCACTTCCTCCCAACGTGCCTCTGTTATCTCCTGTCTGATCGAGGGGAATTCGATCCGGTCCACCGTTCGCATGACTGGGGTAGCCAAGAAGACTGTCATGCGGCTGGTGGCTGAAGTAGGGGCCTTCTGCGCAGACTACCAGGACCGGGTATTCCGCAACCTGAAGTGCGAACGGATGCAGGTTGATGAGTGCTGGTCGTTCTGCTATTGCAAACAGAAGAATGTCACCCAAGACATCGCCATGAACGTGCCGGGCGCTGGTGATGCGTGGCTCTGGGCCGCGATTGATGCCGATACCAAGCTAGTCCCTTGCTGGCTCATCGGCAAGCGTGACCCGATAAGTGCCCGAGAGTTCATTGAAGACCTCGCTAGCCGTCTCAGCAATCGCATTCAACTCACGAGCGATGGACTGAAAATGTACATCAGGGCCGTAGACAAGGCGTTCGACGGTGAGATTGACTACGCGATGTTGGTGAAGGTCTATGCCAATGACCCCGCATCCGAAAAGCGCTACTCTCCCGCTATCTGCACTAGCTGTGAGAGGAACACGATCATGGGGAACCCTGACCCGGCTCACATCAGCACGAGCTACATTGAGCGGCACAATCTTAGCGTTCGCATGACGACGCGGCGCTTCACCCGTCTGACTAACGCTTTGAGCAAGAAACTGGAGAACCATATCGCTTCCGTTGCTTTGACTTATTTCGCGTACAACTTCATCAAAGTTAATCGCACTCTCCGCACTACGCCAGCCATGGCCGCCGGAATCACTGATCGGCTCTGGGATGTGAATGATCTCATTGCCGCTTGGGAGGCAGAAGAGCAACGTTTGGCTGCTTAATTTGGGCATGTCTTATCTATATGCGCAATAAAGAATCCAAACAATACAAACGAAGACCGCCGCGAGAATGGCCGCCAATAGCGGGGCATTCTTCCCGCTTCGGTAGCGACGACGGCCTATGAGCGGGCCAACTAGTAAGGAAAGCAGGCTTGGATTTGGTCTCGATGCCTTAGAAGTGGCCACGTTCTTCTGTGGGTTATTAGTTGTCATTGGGCTACTAACGGAGTCCGGACCGGAAGCATGGACTGCAATCATTAAACATATCTGGCCACATCGCGAAGTCACAGGAAATGCTCTTGTAACCATCGGAGTATTCGGTGAGGTAGCAATCGGACTTTTCATAGCCCGCGCTGCCAAGCGTGAGCATCTCCATGCGGAGGCCCAAATTGCGGCAATTACTGAGCGCGCGGCTAAAGCGGAAGAACGCGCCGCCAACGCCGAAAAGGATGCTGCCGAAGCCAACCTAGCGCGCGCAAAATTGGAGCAGCGCCTGGGCGCGCGAAATATACGGCACGAAGACCATAAATGGTTAGTCACGTTGCTATCTCCGCATGCCGGAAAACTGGTGGACATAATTGTGTTTGACCACCATATGCGGGAAACGACCAATTTCGGCCGGCAGATGTACTGCGTTTTTCTCGATGCCAAATGGAAATGCAGGTTATATGAGGCATCCGCCTCCACGTACCAAATACCAGGACAGTCAACTCTCATCCTCACTGCCCTAGGACATATAGATGACGACTTCAGTACTCTCGCAAAAGCGATACCCCAATTCCTTGGAGCGTCCGGGATAGATTGTGGATGGCATTTGGACAGATTCGATGCCAAAGGAGAGCTTGGGCCACCTGAGTTCCGCTTAACATGCGAAGATCCACAGCAATATATGGGACTTCGGCCCGTCGCACCGCTCAGGGTGCAAATCGGCGCAAAACAGATAATTGCCGAATAGCCACTCAAGAGAATCAATAAGCTAATGATCCTCCGACCATCACATTTCTTTGCCCACAAGCCCGAGACCGAAGCAGAGCGCGCGGAACGGCGACAAAGGTCTATCTTTGCGAGGCTGGCTAAACTGCTCCGACGAATGTTCCTGAGGAAACCCGCGATCCGGTAGAGCACTTTGTGTCGCAAAAACCAAAGTAGCCCACTACCGAGGGCCCCATTCCGCCGCTCGCGAAGTTCGTTCCAAGGCCATCGCGCCAGGCGAACGGTAAAGCATGCACCACCCGCCCAAGGTATCCTGGCAATAAGCATGCCCATGAAGAACCCTTCTCACCCCGGCCGGCTGGTTCGTAGCATGTGCCTGGAACCGCTCGGGATCGGCGTAACCGATGCCGCTAAGGCACTCGTGAACCAGAAAACTGGTGTGTCTCCGGAAATGGCGGTGCGGCTCTCGAAGGCGTTTGGAAGCAGCCCGGAGATGTGGATGCGTCTGCAGATCGGCTACGAACTGGCGCACGTCCGGCGGGAGAACATCAAGGGAAAGAGGTACCGGCTGGCGTCGTAGCGGCGTCTTCGCGGGCGCCGCCCGCCCGCGCCATGCCCACCGTTATTGCTTCACGGCCACAAAGAAGGTGCGGCCTTCGCCCAGATCGCCGGCCATGCCAAGATCTCCGGCATCGTAGCAGCAGACTTCTCCAAAGCCTGCGTGGGCCAGGGCGCGGTCGATTTCCTCGGGTGTGTAGCAGCGCTCCTGGATGGTCACATCGGACCGCTGCCAGACGTCGTCAATGCGCCGGAACATGGTGATGGTGCAGCACGCCCGGCGGTTGCGGAAATCGTAGCCTGAGCCGGTGATGGTGAGCACGTGATCGTCGCGCACCAGCGCGAAGGACTCACCCCAGTGAGTCTGGTAGGCGTCTTCGAGCAGCATGTCGAAGGCGAACGGAGCACCCGTCCGCAGGCTGGCGGCGATGTGGCGGAAGGCGGCTTCCAAGTCTGCGCGCTCAAGCATGTGGTTGAGGCTGTCGAAGCTGGAAACGGCGGCGTCGAACGGGCCGGGCAGGCGGAAGCGGGCGGCATCGGCTACGTGGAATTCGGCTTGGGGCACGTTGCTGCGGGCGAATTCCACCATGCGCGGCGAGAGGTCGAAACCGGTAACGCGGTAGCCCTGGGCCGCCAGGAGGCCCGCCAGGTAGCCGGTTCCGCAGCACACGTCCAGAATGTGCGCCGCGGGGCCTGCGGCAGCACCGCCGGCTCCGAGCCGCCGCAGCCAGATTTTCTCCAGGATGGGGAAGGCCAGGGTGTGAAATTCCTCGTTCCAGTAGCGGTTGTAGAACCAGGCGAAATCGTCGTAGGGCGCCATGCACGTTGCGGCCATCTTCAGAATGGCATACTGTATGGACGATGCGTGTAATCTGGAGTTTGTCCACCGCGGCCGCCTGCCTGGCACTGGCCGCCTGTTCCTCGTCATCCAACGAAGCCAAGAAGGAGGAGCCTGCCCCCGCCGAAGCGACGGCCCCCAAGGAAGCTCCCAAGGAAGCCATACCGGAGAAGGCTCCGGATGTTTTCAAGGTGAACTTCGACACCTCCAAGGGGCCGTTTGTAGTAGAGGTGCACCGCGACTGGGCGCCCCAGGGCGTGGACCATTTCTTTACCCTGGTGAAGCTGGGCTTTTACGATGGCAACCGGTTCTTCCGGTACGTGCGCGGGTTCATTGTGCAGTTCGGCATCAACGGCGATCCCAAGATTAACCGCACGTGGGTGAACACCAGCATTCCGGACGACCCGGTGACGCACCACAACGTGCGGGGCACGCTGGTCTATGCCAACGCCGGACCGAATACGCGCGCCACCCAATTGTTCATCAATTTGCACGACAACAGGCAATCCCTGGACTCCCAGCCGGGCTTCGAGCCGTTCGGCACGGTGGTGACCGGGATGGACGTGGTAGACAGCCTCTACAGCGGCTACGGCGAGGGTCCGCCCAGTGGGGAAGGGCCGGACCAGCAGCAGATCGAAATACAGGGCAACGATTACCTGTTGGCGCATTTCCCGCGGCTGGACTACATTAAGAAAGCCACGGTGGAGTGATATACTGAAGGCACCCCGATCAGAAGGGGACCAGGAAGTTATCAATACAGGGTCAAACCCGATCGACGTGGCCCGGCGGGAGCAGCGCTTCCGCCGGGTTTTTCGTTGGAGGCCCGTCAGCCGCGCCAGCCGCCTACTTCCGCATCCACTCCAAGGTCTTCCGAATGCCTTCGTCGTAAGACGTCTTTTGCACCGTCCCCAGCTTCGCCTGCAGCTTGCTGTCGTCCAGGATCACGGGAGTCTCCTCCAGGTAGAGCATCTCCACCAGCTCGCGCATGACCGGATTGAACCAGCCCATCACCTTCAGCAGGCCGCGGCCCACCGTGCGGTACTTGGGCGGGCGGCCCACCGCGCGATAGACGCGGGTGATGAAATCGAGGCTGTTGATCTCGGCCGGCCCGCCGTAGTTCCAGGTCTCGCCGTAACAGTCCTCGCGGGCGGCCAGGTCAGCGATCACCGGACCGGTGTCGGGAACGAAGACGAATTCGTGCGGCGCATTCACCGGTCCCACCCAGTTGGCGGTCTTGCCGGCCAGCGCGGCGCGGAAGATCGGATTGGCCAGGCTGTTATCCGCGCCCGGCCCATAGAAGTCGGGCAGCCGCACGATCAGTCCG